>NZ_VPEK01000037.1:0-21964 GCF_013417145.1 Acinetobacter sp. YH16044 | reverse complement strand
ACTGAGGATCAGAAAGCTTGTTTGAATCGATGTATTTCATCCGCAGATTATGCACGAATGCTAAGAAATCCGGAGTGCAAATATTAACCAAAAAGAAGATCGTTTTTTGATTTATGAAAGAGATCTAGTGCAAAAGTTAGATATCCCTTGCCTGAACCAAAATCCACGACATGTAGAGATTGATCGGTCTCTTTGATCTGACTTAAAGCACCTGAAAAAATTTCTACAAATTTATTAATTTGTTTCCATTTACGCGCCATGCTCGGAATAATTTGTGCTTTGGCATCCGTAATGCCCAATGGCTGTAGAAAGAAACTGTCTTGATCGACATAGCGATGTTTTGCTCGATCATGCCCTTGCTGCTCCGTAGGATTTTTCCCTAAAGCAGGCTGCTTTTTGCTAATGCTTAGCATGGCTTTCTTTTTATTTTTCTTAAGCTGAATTTCTTCATCTAAGGTCATCAGGTTGGCTTGCTTACAACAACTCAATAAACTTTCGACTTGTTGATATGCAGATGCGATTGGATAATTTTTGGTGATATCTTGAGTTTTGTAACGATATAAACAGCTGAGAAATGACTCACCTTGCAGCGAAATGACTCGCAAGGTCATTTTTTCTAATTGGTCTAATTCACCTTTATACTGACTCAAAATCATGCGATCAAAACGCTGTGTTTCAATGGCTTGCTGAAAGGCTGCTAAAAATTGCTGCTCTTGCGTAGAGGGAGAAGCCAATGATGACATAATATAAACCTAGATAAATTTGCAAAACAATTTTAAATCTTCTTACACCAAAAGCAAAATTGAATTACTATACATGTGTATATTTAAATTATTATAAAAGATACGTTATGAATCCTCCCCATCTTTTAGCTTATGACCAAGCTGAAGAAAGACTGAATTTCTATACCCATGCTTTCGGTGCAGCGTTGTCGGCCATCGCAGGTATCCTACTGATTTTAAAAGGATCATATCTTCCAACTGGAAAATGGCTTGCACTTTGGGTGTATGCATTCAGTATGCTGTTATTGTTTTCAGCGTCGAGTCTATATCACTTCGCAGAATCTCCTGAGCGCCGTGGTTGGTACAAAAAACTCGACCATACCGCAATCTATTATTTAATTGCAGGTACTTATACCCCGTTTCTGGCAATCGCACTGCCTACCGCAAAAGCGCATTATTTACTCATTGCACTGTGGGTTATTGCCGCTATTGGAACACTATTCAAATTAATTTTCATTCATCGTTTTCAAAAGATTTCGTTGATTGCTTATTTGGTGATGGGATGGCTTGCAGTACTGGTAATGGATGATATGCAACGCTTTTTATCTGATCAAGCTTTAACCTACCTGATCATTGGCGGGCTATCTTATACAATCGGTGCATTGTTTTATGCCTTAAAAAAGGTAAGATATACACACGCTATCTGGCATATTTTTGTATTGATAGGTGCAGGATCACATTTCCTGTCGATTTATCTCTACGTGATATAACCCGCTGACACTGCATTCTTTAGTGACCCTAATTCCGCAGTCCGTAAGTTGGTATTTCGTATTTTTTTAAGAAATTACGCCTTTTTTAAAAAGATTACGCTTTTAAAACTAAGTTCAATTATTTTTAGTAAGTGTAAGGTCCACCATGGCGTCTTCAAGTGCTGCTGCCACTGAACAGCAACCAACAAATTCAAAATTCCGCGTACTTACAGCTAGTCTTGTAGGTACCACAATCGAGTTCTTCGATTTCTATATCTATGCAACTGCGGCTGTAATTATCTTCCCGCATCTGTTCTTCCCTGCAAGTACAGATCCAACAACCGCAACGATCCAATCTCTAGCAACGTTTGCAATTGCCTTTATTGCTCGCCCGATTGGCGCAGCATTCTTTGGCCATTTAGGTGACCGTATCGGTCGTAAAGCCACATTGGTTGCCGCACTCCTCACCATGGGGATTTCGACGGTATGTATCGGCTTGCTTCCAACCTATGCTCAAATTGGTATCGCTGCTCCGCTCATGCTTGCGCTTTGTCGTTTAGGTCAAGGTCTTGGTTTAGGTGGTGAATGGTCAGGTGCCGTTCTGCTTGCAACTGAAAATGCGCCAGAAGGCAAACGTGCTTGGTATGGTATGTTCCCACAATTGGGCGCGCCAATCGGCTTTATTCTTGCAACAGGCTCATTCTTGACCTTAGGTCACTTCATGTCTGAAGCTGAGTTTATGCAATGGGGCTGGCGTATTCCATTCATTGCAAGTGCTCTATTGGTTATTGTCGGTCTGTGGATTCGTTTAAAATTACATGAAACACCAGCGTTCCAAAAAGTATTGGATAAGCAAAAAGAAGTAAATATTCCGTTCAAAGAAGTGATCACTAAGCACTGGGGGATGTTAATTCTCGGTACGATTGCCGCGATTTGTACATTCGTTGTGTTCTACTTAACTACAGTATTCGCTTTACAATGGGGTACAACGCAGCTGGGTTACACACGTGAAGAGTTTTTAAAACTTCAACTGGTTGCCACACTTTGTTTTGCTGCTTTCATTCCACTTTCTGCTGTATTTGCTGAAAAATTTGGTCGTAAAACAACTTCGATTGCGGTGTGTGTTGTATCTGCATTGTTTGGCTTAGTCTTCTCAAGCATGCTTGAGTCTGGCAGTACTGCGATGGTGTTCTTATTCCTATGTATCGGTCTTGCGATCATGGGTTTAACCTATGGTCCAATTGGTACGGTATTGTCTGAAATCTTCCCAACGTCTGTACGTTACACAGGTTCAGCTTTAACCTTTAACATGGCAGGTATTTTTGGTGCATCTTTCGCGCCATTGATCGCAACTAAACTTGCAACTGGCTATGGTTTATATGCAGTAGGTTACTACCTGACTGCAGCATCAATCCTTTCATTGATCGCGTTTTTAATGATTCGCGAAACCAAAAATGATGATGTGAATAATCAGGTTTAATCTGATTCAATAGCAAAAAAAGCCAGCGATATCGCTGGCTTTTTTTATGTCTCAAATTGAGTCAAAGACTAATTATTTCTCTGTAGTGACGGCATTTCGATTTAATTCATGAATGCAGCTTAGATCCCACTAAGTAGCAATACACCTTATCTGTTCCAAGACACTGTCATTCACTCAACTTCAAACAGCAAATGTTTAATGGCACGGTTCAATTTTATTAACAAAGCAAGGTCTGTAGCTCTTCATCAAGAGGAACAGTCACCAAACCGTTTAGCGATAATGAACGGTAGTTTTTGATTAAACCAACTCGATAATATCAATGGTCGGTGGCACAAGAAAACGAAAAGGTACCCCAACCATCCCCGTACCGACAGTGACAAAGACATCTGCATTGTCATGCTGATATAGCCCTTTTTTATGACCTAAAATCGACACTTTTTTCATTACATAATCGGTCAACCACGGCAGTTCTACTTGTCCACCATGCGTATGACCCGATAACATCAATGGTCGTCCTGGCAGTTTAGGTACCATATCGACGGTATCTGGATTATGCGACAAAATGATCCAAGGCTTATCCTGTGGCAATTCTGGCAAATAGCGCATATCGGCTTTACCAGCCCATAAGTCCCCAACGCCTAATAAACGAAACTCATTAAACTCAACCACCTGCCCTTCGATATCCACCACATGATTACTTTCTAATGCATTTTTTAACAGCGCTTGAATAGGCGGACCGGGATATTGCTCATCATGATTACCATTCACCGAATAAATTGGAGCAATAATTTTTTTCAGTACAGCCAGTTCTTCAGCCAACTTATTTTCAGGTTCATAAGTCCAATCCCCTGCAACCACGACCAAATCAGGATTTTGTGCATTGATTTTATCGACGATCATTTTTAACTGACGTTCATGGCCCGAAAATAAACCAATGTGTAAATCACCAATTAAAGCAATGCGTACAGGCTTTAATAATTGTCGTGTTTCATGCAATTGATATTGGCATTTTTTTACCTGAATCATGTGCGGCTCGATAAATCGGGCATAGCATAAAAGGCCCGTAACAGCACCGACAAAAATCGCTTCATGCAGTGAATAATAACCACTCCAGCCTGCATAAAAGCTAAAGAAGAATAAAGGGATAAGTAAATACGAAAGATAAAATGCCAACAAATGTACGAAGGCTTTAAACGGATGAATCGTTTCCGTGCGCGACTGACTTAACCAAGCTTGGGAAATTGCCCAAACGCCCAGCACAGCCAACCCGATATAAAAATACATCACTACGGAATCTAATTCCCACATACATTTGCTCTACAATTTGCCTAACGAGAAAACTCGGTCACTATATTTATCTTTTCACAGCTGACACTTATACTCAAATCAAATTTTTTAGTATGTCTAACAGTATGAACTCAGCTACACCGAAACAGCAAAATTTGCCCTTCATACACAACCACACTAAGGCGGTTTTGCTGAGTTGTAGCCTTGTTTTGACTTTATCTGCATGTAGTACCTTGCCTAAACAGCAAACTCAACCTGTGGAATATGCCTTTAATACTCCTACAGACGATACTAGCCTTGCGAAAATTGTGCTGCCGCTACGTGAACAAAATCCAAACTTAACCGGTTACCATGTTCTTTATGACCCATTGGAAGCCTTAGCGGCTCGAATCGAGCTGATCAATAAGGCCGAAAAAAGTTTAGATCTACAATACTATATTTGGGATAACGACAAAATTGGTGCTTTGGCCCTACATGCCATGATCAAAGCTGCTGATCGTGGGGTGAAAATTCGTTTATTGGTCGATGACAACAATGCCAAAAAAATGGAAGGCATTTATATGGCACTCGACCAACATGCCAATATTGATGTCAAACTGTATAACCCCTACCGCTTCCGACATTTTCGCCCTGTCGATATGGTGCTGGATCTAAAACGCATCAACCGCCGTATGCACAACAAAAGCTTTATTGCAGACAATCAAATCGCACTGATTGGTGGTCGCAATATGAGTAACCAATACTATAACGTCAGTGATAATTATCAATTTTCCGATGTTGACGTCATGCTGGTCGGTGCGGCATCCGATGAAATCATTCATTCTTTTGACGAATATTGGAATGATGACTATGCCTTTCCAGTACGCCAATTGGTCAATCCACGCCACTATAGCTTGCGCTTTGACAGTCTCAAACAACAACTCGATGACTATAACCAAGAAGCCACTGTAGTTAATTATTTGGACTTAGCCAATCGTTCACATGCCTTTGATGACTGGCTCAACAATAAAATCCAATTTGACTGGGTTAAAGCCGAAGTGGTCAAAGATTCCCCAAGCAAAATCAAATCTAAGGCTAAAAAAGAAGAGCATCTCAACTTTCAGCTCCTCAACCGTTTAGATAAACCGGAACAAAGTGTCGATATCGTTTCGGCCTACTTTGTCCCAGAAAAAAAAGGGGCTGAACGCCTAAAAAATCTTCGTGCCGATGGTGTAAAAGTCAGAGTTTTGACCAACTCATTCCAGGCCAATGACGTGCCATTGGTTCATGCTTTTTATAGCAAATATCGCCAAGATCTCTTGGAACACGACGTTCAACTCTATGAATTTCTCTCTAGACCTGATGCAGAAAACCTCAACACCAATACCAAAGAGTTGGCGGAAAAATCTAAAGTGAGTCTGAAAGGTTTAAGCCGTTCGAGTCTGCATGCCAAACTGATGGCAATTGATGAAAAACAAGTTTTTATTGGTTCATTTAACTTTGACCCTCGCTCAGCATATTTAAATACTGAAATTGGGGTATTACTAAATAGCCCACGCTTAGCCAAAGCCGTCCATTACACCATGGATGAAAATTTGAGTAAATATGCCTATAAGTTGGTACTCAATGCAGACCAACAAATCAATTGGAAAATTAAGCTGTCAAATGGTCAAACGCGTATTTATCCACGTGAACCGAAAATCAAGTGGTGGCAAAAAGCGGGGGTTAAATTTGTCTCTTGGTTGCCGCTCGAAGGCTTTATGTAAGGATCGTGCTGCAAAGGCATCCCCTTGCAGCGTATCATTAAATTATTTAACTTCAACTGGAACTGGCACTTTAAGGACTTTAGCTTGAAGCTCAGCTAATCCCTGATTCATTTTTTGCTGTACTTCTTGCGTCAGGCTTTCAACAGTATGACCTGCCGAATCAATTGCCGGCAATGTCATCAGATGCGCGGTGACATTCGGCATTTCCAAGACATTTTTGACATGTCGATCAAAGCTAATGTCTCCGACATAGGGCGCAATATTATCGAGTTCACCGTCCTGATTCACATAGCAAATTAAGCAAATTTGGACTGGACGCTCAGCTTCAATCGCTGCACCTAAAATACGACCATGAATTTTTTTAATTTTGCTGCCATCCGAAGTCGTGGCTTCTGGGAAAAAGAGTACCGGCGTATCTTGTTTTAAGAAGCCCGTAATTTGTTCTTTAATTTTAATCGAGTCGCCAGAGCCACGCTTAATAAATAACGTGCCACCGCCTTTCGCCAAATTACCGAATACTGGCCATTTTTCAATTTCAGCTTTAGCCAAAAAGAAAACACGTGCACCTGAACCCAAAACTGCAACGTCTAACCATGAAATATGATTACTTACCCAAAGGGCGGGTTGACGTGGAATTTCACCATGTACTTTGACTTCAAGATTAAATACTTTGCATAACTTGCGACAAAAATACTGCACATAGCGGGTATTTTGCGGGTTATTCGGGTCTTTATACAATTGATGACGATAAACCAAATAAAAACCCTGCGTCACAGCAACGGCTGCTGCACCGACTTTTTTACAATACAAATAAAATTTTGAAAACACATTAATTTGCGGTGTATTGACGATTTGAGGTTGATTCATAAACGGTTCACTAAAATGACACGGTGCCACAATTTGGCGTAAATTTTCATCATCATATACCGAAGACAGTTTTTTTGCATTGATCATAAAAACCGAAGTCGAAGATAATATTTTTCCATTTTAATCGTTTTTAAAAATCAAATATCATTTTTATATCGATTTTAAAGGTTATGCATTATGAATCACTCACATTCAGATACCCCTCCTATTTCTTCATGGCAAGCTTTAAAAGCCATTGCTGGTTTTTCACTGATATATATGAGTGTGCTTTTTTTACTGGCACTGAGCTTTCACAGCTTTCTCTAATTGAATAGTACAACATACAGCAACTTAGCCATTAATCCCTCACTTAGATTAACCCTCGCACTCCATTTTCGCCTAAAATGAATCTTTAAACAGGAGTGTGTGCTGAGTGGAAAATTTAAATCAACATCAAGCGAGCGGTGAACGCGTAATTTTAGTCAGCGTAGCAGTACAAATGCTCGCAGACCTTGATGCCGAAGAATTTCACTTACTAGCTCAATCTGCAGGTGCCAATATTCTGCAGCATGTGCATGCTCAGCGTATTAAGCCTGATGCCAAATTATTTATTGGCTCAGGGAAGGCGGAAGAAATTGCAGAAGTGGTTGCAGAGCATGAAGTAGAATTGGTCATCTTTGACCATGCCCTCACCCCTGCCCAAGCACGTAATCTTGAACGCATCATGCGATGTCGTGTGGTCGATCGCACAGAATTAATTTTAGATATTTTTGCCCAACGCGCACGTACCTATGAAGGTAAATTGCAAGTTGAATTGGCCCAATTACAACATATGGCTTCACGACTGATTCGTAGTCGTGGCGATCTCGATAGCCAAAAAGGCGGGATTGGCTTACGTGGACCGGGTGAAACGCTACTGGAAACCGACCGACGTCTACTCAAGCTGCGTATGGGACAACTCAAATCGAAACTTGAGAAAGTCCGCCAAACACGTATGCAAGGTCGTGTGGCACGTCAAAAAGCCGCTGTTCCGACCGTGTCATTGGTGGGTTATACCAATGCGGGTAAATCGACCTTATTTAATAATTTAGCAAAAAGTGATGTCTATGCAGCTGACCAACTGTTTGCGACACTCGACCCGACCTTACGCCGTCTACATTGGGATGGTATCGGTAACTTGGTGCTCGCTGATACCGTAGGTTTTGTGCGTAATTTGTCGCACTCATTGGTCGAGTCATTTAAAGCCACCTTAGAAGAAACGTTGGAGGCGACCTTATTGTTACATGTCATTGACTCCAGTAGTCCAGACATGATGGAACAAATCGAGGCTGTCGAAAAAGTATTGAAAGAAATTGGTGTCGATGTTCCGATTCTGCGCGTTTATAACAAAATTGATGTCAGTGGTGAAGATCCTAAAATCATCTATGGCAAGCCGCATCAGCCGGAACGTGTTTATGTCTCTGCGCATAGTGGTAAAGGTCTACCCTTATTACGCCAAGCGGTTCAAGAATGCTTAATGGGGCAAATTCAAAGCTTTGAAGTCCGTCTAAAACCGGCTTATGGCAAATTAAGAACACAACTGTATGCACTTAATGTGATCCAAAATGAAAGTTATGATGAACAAGGCAACTTAATTTTGCATGTCATCATCGCCCCGCATAAGTTAGAACAACTGATTAAACAGGCGCATTTACCCATCGAAGAAATTTTGGGAACGCGTGCGCAACAATTTCAACGTCCACTTGAAGAATTTGAAATTAAAGACTAAATCGGTTAAAACTTGATTAGTATAATTTTAACGAAAGACAAAAATGGACTGGATCAAGCGCATCGACTGGAAAGCCTGGATAGGCACTATTGCATTAATTATTATTTTCCGTGAAGGCGCGGTCTGGGTCATGAAGCAATTCAATCACCCAGAATTAGGCAATCTAGTCGGTTTGATTGCCCTCTTGATCGTGCTTTCATTTTGGAGAAAATTCAACAAAATTCCAGCCAGTTTGGTCGATACCAATAATAAAATCATGAAAGAAAGTGCCTTTGCCTTCTTACCCATTAGTGCAGGCTCATTGCTGATGATGATGCATTTAGGTGATGAAATTCCAATGTTTTTGATTGTTCTCTTTGTCAGCACCCTCATACCGCTATGGGTCTACGCAAAAATGTCTAAGAAATGGCTATAAGGAGAATCAACATGCTTTCAATCATCTCTGGATTCATCATTACCCTGATCGCCTATCTTGTCGCAAAACCCATTAATAAAAAATTACCGCAAATCCCCGTGATTGTGATTGGGATGTTTTTCGTCATTGGTATGCTCTATCTTTTTGGCATTTCCTATGAAAGTTATATGGCACAGGTCAATCCACTGTTCAATAACTTACTCGGCTATGTCACAGTGGCCTTGGCCATTCCTTTAGCAGCGATGCGCTACGATGACTTACCATTAAAAGCCGTAGGCGGGATTTTAGTCTTTGCCAGTATCAGTGCCGTTGCCCTCCCTATGGGGCTGGCTTATTTACTGCATCTGTCTGATCCAACCATTATGGCTTTCGCTACACGAGCTGTGACGACCCCTATTGCCATCAACATTGCGACGCTGCTGCATTCCCCGATTCCTTTGGTGATTTTGATTGTGATTTTATCAGGGGTGATTGGTGCAGCATTTTCACCCATCATACTCAAAAATATTCATGATGAACGTGCATCAGGACTCGCCTTAGGACTTGCTGCACATGCAATTGGCACAGCTCAAGCTTGGCAGCGCGGCAGCATTGCTGGGCGCTATGCGGCATTTGGCATGGCGGTAAATGCAGTATTCACAGCAATCTGGTTGCCAACTTTCATACTCTATCTACAAAATATGTGACTGAGCAATCACTTTTAAATGATTGTTTTGTATAAAAAATAAACTTAATATAAATTCTAGGGTACACCACAACACATTGAACGATGTGCTGTGGATGTTACATTTTTGGTAAAGGCACTTTTGTGCAACATGTCAACTTTCCCGAATAAAATGTAAATATTTAGGCTTAGAGTAGTTGCTCTAAGTTCAAATATTACCTAGTATGATCAATAAACCCTCACAAAGTGTATTGATAAAGGATTATTAATATGATCGAAAAAAGTTTGAAATGGGCTGCATTATTTGGTGCTGTAGTCACAAGCTCTGCACTCTATGCTCAAGATCTTACAGGGACTTGGCAACAAATTGACGATAAAACCGGTTCGCCTAAAGCACTGATCGAAATTCGAAAAGATGCCAAAGACACCTATACCGGCAAAATTGTGAAAGTGACGCCACGTCCGGGTTATACACCAAAGGAAAAATGTGTGAATTGCCCTGCACCTTATACCAACCAGCCTATTTTAGGGATGGATGTATTTAAGGGGCTGAAACTTGAAAGTGAAAATACCTACTCTCAAGGAAAAATTATTGATCCTTTAGCAGGCAAAATTTACAGCTTAAAAGGCAAAATTTCTGCCAATGGTAAGCGCTTACATTTACGTGGATATCTGGGGATTTCCGCAATTGGTCGTACACAGACATGGATTCGCGCTGAATAAATTTTAAATTTATTCAGTAAATTGATTTGATATAGGTGAACCACCTACAGGGAATATCTGATGAAAAAATTAAAAGTGAGCCTCTTATTCTTAGCTGCTGTAATGAGTGGTTCAGCTTTTGCTCAAGACCTTTCAGGGACTTGGCAACAAATTGATGATAAAACAGGTTCACAAAAAGCCATTATTGAAATCCGTAAAGAAAGTAATGGCACATTCGTGGGTAAAATCATCAAAGTGACGCCGCGTCCGGGCTATACACCACGCGACACCTGCGTAAACTGCCCTGCACCCTACAAAAACAAGCCAATCTTAGGCCTTGATATCTTAACAGGTTTAAAACATATTGAAGGCACTAATAACTACGACAAAGGCCGTATTATTGACCCTCTTTCAGGCAAAGTTTACGACACAAAAATCCGTTTAAATGCCAGTGGGAAACGCCTAACTTTACGGGGTTATATGGGTGTTTCTGCACTTGGTCGTAGCCAAACTTGGATTCGCCAAGAGTAACCTCAAACAAGTAAAAAAACCGCCGACATGGCGGTTTTTCTTATTCCGAATATCTTCAAATTATTTTTAAATTAAAGTTGACTATTCTCGTAAACTTTCTAACATACGTGCTCATAAATCATGCTTCTCGGGGACAAGCGATTATGTTTAAAAAAATATTATTCAGCCTTTGCACATTCGGATTGATGAATGGTGCATTTGCAAATGACATTGCTGGCACGTGGCAACAAATTGACGATAAAACAGGAGCGGCCAAAGCGATTATTTCGATTCACAAAGAATCAAATAATACCTATACCGGTAAAATTATTAAAATTACACCACGTCCGGGCTATACACCGCAAAAAAACTGTAATAAGTGCCCTGCGCCTTATACCAACCAACCGATTCTCGGCATGGAAATTGTTAAAGGTTTAAAGCAAATTAATAATACAAATAATTATGAAAAAGGTCGTATTATCGACCCTCTTTCTGGCAAAGTTTATGATGCTAAAGTGCGCTTAAACAGCACAGGAAAACGTATTTCGATCCGTGCAAGTATTGGCGTTTCAGTCTTAGGTCGTAACCAAACTTGGATTCGTTTAGACTAATCCTCACACCAATAAAAAGCCGCATCAATGCGGCTTTTTTATTTTTAAATACTTACATTACAGGATTATCGACAGCAAACATGTGCTGATCTTCTAAACGATAGGCCATCAACTGATTGCCCCAGACACATCCGCCATCCACATTTTGGATTTTTGCTGAAATGCTTTTTCCTTGTAAAGCAGCCCAATGACCAAAAAGAATTTGATGGGTCTGAGCTGCTTGTGACTCAAACTCAAACCATGGTTGAAAACCCTTCGGCATTGGGTCATCGAGTGAATCCTTAAAACTGAACTCTAAACGACCTTCTGCATCGGTTAAGCGCATGCGGGTCAAATAGTTGGTAATACAGCGTAAGCGCGCATGACCAGATAAATCATCCAACCATAGGTTCGGCTCTTTACCGTACATCACTTGAAGAAACGCATCGACCACATCAAAGTCGTCATGACCAATCACCGCTTCCACTTCTTTTGCCAAATCAGCGGTTTGCTGCGCAGTCCAATTCAAAGGAATACCCGCATGAGTCAAAATGGTTTGCTCATTCGGAAATAGACACAGCGGCTGCTTGCGTAACCAATCAATCAAATCATCACTTTCTAAAGCGTGAATCACATCATCGATATTGTCTTTAGGATTGATATCCTTAATACCGCGAGCGCATGCCAGCAAAGTCAGATCATGATTGCCCAGTACCGTCGCCGCAACTTCACTATCCACTAATTTTTTGATGAACCGCAAAGCGCCTACCGAGTTTTCACCCCGTGCGACGAGATCACCGGCAAACCATATAAAATCTTGGTCTGCATCAAACTTAATCTCTTTCAGTAAAGCTTTTAATGCTTCAAAACAGCCTTGAACATCACCAATGACATAGTTATAGCGAATATTGCGAGTCATAATTATTTAAGCCACCATTTGATCTGCTAATGCGACAAATTCTGCAAGTGTTAGGGTTTCTGGACGCGCCATTGGATCAACCCCTGCATTTTCAAAACCATCTTCAACCAACATGCCTTTTAAGCTGTTACGCAAGGTCTTGCGGCGCTGAGTAAAGACATGTGAAACTAAACGCGCAAGCGCTTTTTCATCTTTCGCCACAATCGGTTTAACGGCATAAGGCTCTAAACGGAATACCGCAGAGGTGACTTTTGGCGGCGGATTAAATGAGCCCGGTGGCACTTCAAATAAAAACGTCGGTTTGCAGAAATATTGAATCATCACCGATAAACGACCATATTCTTTAGTATTCGGTGAAGCGGTAATACGGTCCACGACTTCTTTTTGCAGCATGAAGTGCATGTCTTTGACTTTGTCGCCAAACTCCAAGAGATGAAACAGCAGCGGAGTCGAGATGTTATACGGCAAGTTGCCAACCACGCGCAGAGGACGGCCTTCGGCAAACAGCTCGGTAAAGTCATATTTCAGCGCGTCGGTTTCAACAATGGTCAAGCGCTCAGGATGCGGCACACGGCCCGGCAAACCTGCAGCTAAGTCACGGTCCAGCTCAACCACAGTTAGAGCATCACATTCACCAATTAAAGGCGATGTAAGCGCGGCAAGACCGGGACCAATTTCGACAATATTGTCACCAGTACGCGGATTTACCGAACGTACAATTTTGGCAATAACACGTTGATCATGTAAGAAATTCTGTCCAAACCGCTTACGCGTGTGATGCCCTTCATCTTTTGGGTTTAGGGCATTAATTTGATACATAAAATTCTCCGCATAGGTTTATTACAACGATTACTGACTTGATTCAAATTCACTCAAGCGAGCAAAAATTTCTTCGGACTTGGTCACATTATCCCGAGCCGCTTTAATTACACTGAGCAATGGCTCTCTTTGTTGTAACAAAGCCATTGTTTCAGATTTCATCATTTCTTCAGTTTCAGCCTGAATGGAGAGCAAACTTTCACGCATTTCAGCATTGTGTACGCGCTCTACACCGAGTTCGGGATTACCATTCAGTTGAGCCTTCAAATAAATATTGAAAGTTTCAAAATCTGCTAAAAAGTCATCTAAATCGTCTGGATGAATAGAATTCACATCAGTTAACTTCAGCAAAGAACTCAACATTCGTCCCGCAATATAGACTTGATTTTTGGCAATCATTGCTTGAATAGCTGAATTGTTTGCTCTAGCCATCATATCAGCCAGAATGTTATATTCAGCTTGAATACCCGGAATGGTTTCACTTACAAGAAGTTGATATTCATATAGCGCACTCAGGCTATTTTGATGCTGTACAAGCAGATCAATATTAGCATTGATTGCCTGTCCATCTTGAAGCATTTTATCAGCACCATCACGATTCGCATATTTTTTATGCACCGCGGTCAGCGCTTGATTAAATTTTTGCTGATTATGTTTAAAGCCATCCACAGCACCCGGTAATGCAAAACGTATAAATCCTTCCGTCTGTTTTGGAATTTGCAGCGATAATACTTTTAATTCACAAAAATGATGATCTGTAGCAAGCGTTGAACATGCTGACAGCATCAACGCTAACACAATCCCAAAAAATGGGCGAATGTTCGATTTCGCCCCAAGCATCTTGTTATTTTCCTGTTTTGTTTTTGATAATTTTTTACTATTATTCATATAAAATTCAAACCCTTATTATTAATTTTCGTTATTTTTCGCACGTGCTAATTCTAAAGCCAAATCAACCGCCACCTGTAAACTCGAACTTTTAGCAAGACCGGTTCCAGCCAGTGACAGTGCTGTGCCGTGATCCACTGAAGTCCGAATAAACGGTAAGCCCAAAGTGATATTGATGGCTTCGCCAAAGCCCTGCGACTTTAACACAGGCAAGCCCTGATCGTGATACATCGCCAAAACCGCATCGGCATCTTTTAAATTTTCAGGGGTAAATAAGGTATCGGCAGGTAAGCTCAGGCTCATATTCACCCCTTGAGCGCGATAACGCTCTAGCACCGGATTGATCACTTCAATCTCCTCCATGCCCAAATAGCCATCTTCACCCGCATGTGGGTTTAGACCGCAGACTAAAATATGCGGATGATCTTTTTTAAATTTGGTTTTTAAGTCATGAATTAATATATCGATGACTTGATGCAAACGTTCTTGAGTAATGGCATCGGCTACATCACGAAGCGGTAAATGTGTAGTTGCCAATGCGACACGGAGCGTTTTGGTCGCAAGCATCATCACGACACGATCAACGCCTGCAAATTCTTGATAAAACTCCGTATGTCCGCTGAAATGGATACCGGCATCATTAATAATCGACTTTTGCACAGGTGCAGTTGCAACACCAACACTTTTGCCAGACATCGCATAATCTGCAGAACGCCGTAATTGCTCCAACACATAGGCTGCATTGTTCACATCTAACTGACCTGCGATGACAGATTTAGCCACAGGTACATGTTCCACATAAAGCTGACCTAGAGCTGCCGACGCTTCCTGCCCAACATAGTCAATCAGTTCAACTTCGAGCTTTAACTGTTGAGCACGCTTGATCAGCAAATCTTTATCAATAAGAACCACAATTGGCCTTTCATCTATTCGATTGGCTAAGCTCAAACAAATATCAGGTCCGATACCTGCGGGTTCACCGCTCGTGATATATAAAGGCAGCATGGGTCTATCCTGTGTGTGCAATAACATTATTATACTGTGTGATGCACATGACAGACCTAATTTTATTGACTAAAAATACCTGACAAAACTCAAAAATAAGCGCGTTGTACGACATTGTATGGAATGAAATCGAAAGCAAAACCTAAAATGTCAATGATCCAAATCAATGCAAATAAGAATCATAATGCCGCGCTGAACGACTGACACATGCTGCGGGTACTTCGTTATCAACCAAAAAGACATAACGCTCACAAGCAATAATCCAATCAACAGATAAACCAATAAATAACTAAGGAAAAATAAAGTGAGCATCATCAACAAAACGATGATCGCACCATCCGCCCCATGCAAATATACCAAATACAAAAAAGTTGGGCTTAAAATCAAGGTGCTACATAAGCCCATTAAATACCACCAATGTCGCAAAATAAGGGTTCAGATGTGTTTTTTAACAGATTAGAATTCGACATGATTTACTTTCATCCGCTTTTTTTATAATTTCTGGATTATCTACTGTTTATTGCTGAAGAAATATACTACAATACAGCGCTTGAAATTTTATATTTTCATTTGTGATTCTTCACGTATTCGTATAGAATCGCGTCTCCTTTTGTTTGGACAGCTTCCATAGTCCAAACCAACTATAATAGGTAGTGGTTTAATGAAAACTCTCAGCGCTAAGCCAGCTGAAGTTCAACACGACTGGTACGTTGTTGATGCTTCTGGCAAAACTTTAGGTCGCCTTGCGACTGAAATCGCTCGTCGTTTACGCGGTAAGCACAAAACTTCTTATACTCCTCACGTTGACACTGGTGACTACATCGTTGTTATCAATGCTGAGCAAGTTCAAGTGACTGGTAAAAAATCACTTGATAAGAAATATTATCGCCACACTGGTTTCCCTGGTGGTATTCGTGAAACTAATTTCGAAAAATTAGTTGCTCACAAACCAGAAGAAATCTTCGAACGTGCTGTAAAAGGCATGTTGCCAAAAGGTCCTCTTGGTTATGCAATGATCAAGAAAATGAAAGTGTACGCTGGTACTGAGCATCCACATACTGCTCAACAGCCACAAGTTTTGGACATCTAAGGGATACAGCACATGGCTACTAACTATGGTACAGGTCGCCGTAAGACCGCAACTGCACGTGTTTTCCTATCAGCTGGTACTGGTAAACTCGTAATCAACAACCGTTCTTTAGAACAATATTTCGGTCGTGAAACTGCTCGTATGGTTGTTAACCAACCACTTGAGCTTTTAGAAGCTACTGAGAAATATGACCTTTACATCACTGTTGCTGGTGGTGGTATCGGTGGTCAAGCAGGCGCTATCCGTCACGGTATTACTCGTGCATTGATCGCTTCTGACGAAACTCTTAAACCTGCTCTTCGTCAAGCTGGTTTCGTTACTCGTGATGCTCGTGAAGTTGAACGTAAGAAACTTGGTTTACGTAAAGCTCGTAAACGTCCTCAATTCTCTAAACGTTAATTCGTTTACCGAATCGGACAAAAAACCTTGGCTTATGCCAAGGTTTTTTTATGTCTTAATTTTTATGAAGATGATGCAAATAGAACAATGATCCGATAAACAAAGAGACTCAAACTCGCAATTAAGCATATAACCGACAGTGTTAGTGTAATTGTACAAATGGTCATTTTGCTTTTTTGTTCAGGACTATCATCCTCTGCTCCATAATCAGAGGCATAACCTCCAGCGAGTGCCGTATAAAAGCCAATGCCCATAAAAATAACAGCAGCGAAAAATAATAATTTTTGTACAAGTGCAATGGTCATCATGCGGTGACGATCAGGTAAATGAATGACATGAAATAGCTATCAGATAAAATCAAATAAAACAAAACTGTAATTTTCACTGTAGCGGCATTGATATTGCTAAAGTCCCCGTGATTTTACTGTCTAATTTTAGTATCCTATCTTATTCATTTCTCATCGTCTCGGATTATGTCAGTCGAAAATGCACCTCTCCAAGGGATTACGCTTTACAGTCATGCGGATGACTTTCGCTCACACTGGATACGCTATGTACTTGCAGAGAAGCAAATCAAACATAATTTAATTATTGCTGATGATGAAGACGAAGATCTTGCAAGTTTAAATCCCTACAATCAACTTCCGATGATGATTGAAAATGGCCTAAAACTCTATAAAAGCAGTATTATTGCCGAATATCTGGATGACCGATATCGTCAAAATAAACTGTATGCAGATGCACCCATGCCTCGTGCAGAGCAACGTCAATATGTATGGCGCTTCGAACAAGATTGGTTAAGACTTGCCGATATTATGCTTCGCCATCCCGATACCCTCGATGAAAAAGCCAAACAAAAAGCACAAAAACAATTACGTGATACACTCATTTCACTAACCCCCTTGTTTCAGCATTATCCTTATTTTATGTCTGAACAATTTAGCATGTTAGACTGTATGCTCGCACCTATATTTCTGCGCCTAAAAGCCATGGGGATTGAGCTTCCCAAACAGCAATGCCGCCCTATATTTCTCTATTGCCAACGCATCTTTAGCCGTCCAGCATTTATCAAATCAATGACATTGCAGGAAAAAAATCGCTATAGCGAGCTTTTAGTAAAAAATTAATTTTCCATAAATATTCGAGTAAGCATTATGTCTGAACAGGAACTACAACTCACTCCAACACGTCCATACTTAACACGGGCACTTTATGAATGGATTTGTGAAAACCAACTTACCCCCTACCTACTTGTCGATGCGACACAGAATGGTACGATGGTGCCAGTTCAATATATTCAAAATGGCCAAATTGTCCTGAATATCGCACCTCATGCAACGCATGCGCTACACATGAGTAATGAGACGATTACTTTCTCTGCACGCTTTGGTGGCGTTTCGCAAAACCTCTATATCCCCTTTTCTGCTGTTCTAGGCATCTATGCACGTGAAAATGGTCAAGGAATGTTCTTCGATCCTCAAGAATATGAAGGTATTCAGAATGATCAAAATGCTTTAAAATCAAACGACCAAGAACAACAAGAGCAACCGAAGAAAAAACCGGGTTTAAGGTTGCTCGATTAAAGAATAAGGAAGCGAATAATGGCTTTTGATTTAGTACAATATTTTGTCGAACAAATAGAATCTCAAAAGCCTACGCTTTTAAGTCATTTAAATCGTGAAGAAAAACGACAACATTTACGTGAAATTAATGCTTTAACCTTAGGTGAATTGATTCATCAGCTCCGCAATAATGCTCAAAAGGTTTATCAAGAAATTACTCATCCTGATGAACTCTATATTCAAGAAGTTTCACGCCATCTGACCACCAATCCATCGAATGCATCAATATTAGAGCGCTCTGAACTTGAACACCTAACAACTGAAATTTTTCATTTACAATTAAATGAATTAAAGCAACTTCATGATACCGGCTCACACTCACCACAA
This sequence comes from Acinetobacter sp. YH16044, assembly GCF_013417145.1. Classification (NCBI taxonomy): domain Bacteria; kingdom Pseudomonadati; phylum Pseudomonadota; class Gammaproteobacteria; order Moraxellales; family Moraxellaceae; genus Acinetobacter; species Acinetobacter sp. YH16044. Next base: position 3,417 of record NZ_VPEK01000037.1, on the reverse strand, counting down.
AGCATTCAAGAATTACTCAACGGCCAAATTGAACACCTTTCTGGTCAAGCGGATGATTGGGTTTGGTCAACAAACAACCTAACAGAGCTTCTTGGTTCTAAACCAAATCTACAAGAAGAGATATCATTAGAAGTATCAATGAAGGAGTTCAATCAAATGGTTAATCAACAACATACTCAAGAAGATGTGACAACTGAAGTACAAGTGCCAACTTGGTCAAAAATTGTAGAGCCTATCGTTGCAGTGGTGATTTTATGGATTCTGGCATCTGCAGCTTGTAATATTTTTGCTTAAGTGACTTCATTTTTCTAAATCAATAACCTGCTTTTTTAAGCAGGTTTTTTTAAATCGAATATTCTAAATTACACGCCTTTAGATCACTTTTTGTTTTCTTTATGTAAATCAGTCAGCTTTAGTCTGCAAAAATCGAGTTTTATCACACCATTTACAAAATATTACATTTGAATTTTGGTAAATTTTATATCAAAAATAAAGTTTTAAAATACATAAAAAATATATATAGCAAATTAAATCACATTTTTTAAATCCTAAAACTTAACGCTATATTTAGAAAATATTATCCTTTTAAAGCAAAAAATTAATTTTATTGCAATGCCCCTTACGCTTCCTATAATTAAATTATGTAGTTAAAAACGCTAGTTAATTACCTAAATATCTACAAATAATAATCATGTATAACCTAAAAGAGGGGCATAAAAATGGCTAAAGTTTCATTAGAATCACTCACAACAATCGACGGTTTTCATGCAGCGGCACTGGTAGACGGTGAAAGTGGCCTAGCTATGGCGACACAAGGCGGTGGAGATATTGATTTAGAATTAGCAGCTGCTGGAAATACTGAAGTGGTTCGCTCCAAAAGACGTGTTGCTCAGTCACTCAATTTAGATGATCACATTGTTGATATTTTAATTACCTTAGGAAAGCAGTATCACTTGATTCGTCCACTGGAAAATAATGAATCCGTGTTCTTATATTTAGTACTTGATCGTGCCAAAGCAAACCTAGCCATGGCTCGACACGAATTAAAAACCTATGAAAAAAATTTAGATTTTGCTTAATTTCACCCAACCCTCTTATGCCAATAAGAGGGTTTTTTATTCCCAAAATGTTTTACAGGTTTGAATAAAATTAGTCGAGGAACACCATGAATAAGCAATATATCAATATCGGCATTGCAGGATTAAGTATTCATGATTCAGATCAACTCAAACATCAGCTTTACGCAATTTTTCCACAGCACTTTAATATCCAATGGAAAAGTGCATCTGATGTGAATCTCGATTGCCTATTTATTCATGAGCGTTTTTTTGACACCGAAGGAATTCAAAAAATATTAACACGCCGCGCTTTACCGTGGCTCAAGATCTCGAAAGACAACCAACAATCAGGGCGCGTCAGAAATAATACGCTGTTCCTACCCGTGGATGACAATCAAGAGCTCAATCAATGGATTGATAAACATCTCGTCAGCCATAATGACCTTAACGAATCCATAGAGCATGCACAAAAATGTCAAACTCAAAGCTTTAGCGATTTTAATTTGGAAGATGATTACTTCAAAAAAATGTATGCAGAATATAACCATGAAAAATTACACCTATATGATGATCTAGGCACAATAGCGGTAATTGATACCACACAAAACATAGCTTGGCTCAACCTTGAGCGTCAACTTCAACACACCGATGCTAGTTTTAAATATGATTTCGCATCAATTGAAGATATGACCCATGTAAGTCGAAAGCACCCCGTCATCCTTCAAGACTGGATATGGAATCTATTTTGGCAAACTCCGAATTTTTACCAAACAGTTCCTGAAGATGGTCATTTTCGAATTTTAAGCTGGCCAAAACCTGCTGAATATTTATCTCATAAACAAATTTTTCAACTTTCTGCATGCTTTATCCAGGGCGCAAAGATATCAGCGATCGCAGAACAATATGATATACCCCTCAGCACCATTCGACAGTTCATTGCTGCGAATATGGCATCACTGAATATTAAAAAAATAAACCTTTGGGATAAACATTACACGCCACCTGAAACGCATGAACCAACAGAAGAAAAGAACTTTGTGCAAAACTTCTTTCGTAAATTACGCCGTAAATTTGGATTTTAGAATAGGACATCAAACATGATTCTTCAGCAATATAAAATTGTCTTTGCTGGTTCTATGGGTGCTGGAAAAACTGAAGCGATCCGTTCACTTTCTGATATCCCAGTTCTACTGACCGAGGCGTTTAATACAGATCAAACCAGCCATCAAAAACTTGAAACTACAGTAGGTATCGACTACGGAGAAGTGACCTTAGAAGATGGTTTAAAAATAGGTTTATATGGTACCCCTGGACAAAGTCGTTTTGATTTTATTTGGCCTGTGATTTGTCAAGGCGCAATCGGTGCAATTATTTTGATTGATCATAATGTTAATGATCCCCTAAGTGAACTCGAAAGCTACTTAGAAACCTTCCAAAACTATACAGATAACATAGCCATTGGAATTACCCATACAGACGAAATCACAAGTTCAACGAATACTGCTATCTACAAAGATTGGCTGATTAGTCAGGACTTATATTCGCCCCTATTCTTTATTGACTGTCGCAAAAAATCTGACGTTTTACTGCTACTTGAAGCTTTAATTACCTCAATCGAAGTAAATCACTACATTACCGCATAAGGAGCTATTAATGTTTAATGTCACAAAACGCACCGCTTCGAATGAGTTAATACAACATGCCCGTGAACAAATAAATAATATTATTAACAATGCACGAGGCGTTCATTTCATCATGGTGTGTTCAACAGATGGATTTGAGCTAACAAGTGTTTACAAACGTGGGCAATATAACAATAGCAAGTTAGCTGCGGTTAGCAGCTCTATCCTTGCAATGGTGTCAGCATTTATTAAAGAAATTCATTTGGTCGGTTGTCAAAATATAACCTTAGATGCCGAAAATGGAAAAGCGATACTTGCATCTGTTGCTGCACAAAATCATCCCATGATTATTGTGGCATTGACTGATAAGGACATTTTATTAGGCCAAGTCTTATATATGCTTAAAGCTGCAACGCAATCAATTATTTCAGCGGATCAATAAACTTTATAGAAATATAAAAGACTATTAAATTTATATTTGAGGCAGAAATATTCATTTATTCGTCACTTTAACTTATTCATTTTCCTATTCTATTCTTCTTTTCTTCTTTTACCTTTTTCCCGACATAAAAAAACACCCCCTGAGATATCAGGGGGTGTTTCGAATAATGAGCTGGCGATGACTTACTCTCACATGGGTAACCCCACACTACCATCAGCGCTAAGAGGTTTCACTTCTGAGTTCGGGAAGGGATCAGGTGGTTCACTCTTGCTATTGTCGCCAGCACAACTGTTAT
>NZ_VPEK01000036.1:0-23063 GCF_013417145.1 Acinetobacter sp. YH16044 | reverse complement strand
TCAATTACGCAGAATAATTCGGTACTATTGAACATTAGGACTAGAGTTGTGAGTTTTGTGTGGTAACTCAACTGATGGCTCTAGTCTTCTTATTTTCAAGTTTATTTCTTATCCGCGATTCGGGTTAAATAAGATAAAAGCCCTCAATCGATAAAGATCAAGGGCATGTATGGATTGAGAGCACGAATTGAAAGATTGTCGGAAAGTTAGATGTCAAAACCTGAACATACTTCCAATCCCGCTCTCGTTAAATTGATATTGAAATTTCTAAGGCAATTTAAATTAAACAATTCTCTGTAACGGCATTAGAAGTTGTACATCGCGACCGCATTAATTCGGTTATCTTCCCCCTTAGTACTGCCATTTGGTGCGGCGCCAAAAGCTTCACGTTCACCATAGACATATTCCAGACCTAAACTAATCGGCTTAACAGGGCTGTAAAATACATTTGCCCATGCTTGCCACAAGTTTTTATTGGCCTTGGTTTTGTCGACTAATGAGTTGACATAATCAGCATTATTATCTGCTTTCATATAACCATAGCCCAATGTTCCGCGCCATTGTGCTGAAATTTGTTGAGTTAAACCTACTGTAATCGAGTCAAATTCATTGGTGGCGATGATGTCTTTATCCGCATTAGTGACAAAACCTTGGTTGGTCCATGACACAAAACTACTGTCGCCTTTGACATGGTAATAATCCGCTTTGAGCACTGTTTTATCCGTCAAATCTAGTTTTGCGCCCAGACCAAGCCCCCATGCGGTTTCTGTATCCGTATCCGTTTTCTTTTCAGCACCCATCGCACGTGCGCTCAACGTCAGCGTATCTATCATTTTATAATTTAAACGCGCAGTTAATGCAGGCAAACGCATATTTGAGCTGTCATCTTTAGAATCTTCAGCTGCGAGCACGAGATTTGTCTCAGGACTAAATTTGTGACTATAGCGAATTTGCGGTGTACGTTTAACAGCACCACCGACATAGCCCAATGCATCAATGGTTTCAGGCATATAATCAGGTACAGCAAAGTTAGACCATGTTTGCCCCACCAACCAATTGCCATAGGTTAAATAGGCATGACGAATACGTAGTCCATCATTTGCACCCAAAAAGTCGACTTCAATTTTACCGCCTACATCTCCCACTTGAGTCGGCGTTTTAAAGTCTAGGCCTAAACGTGTGGCAGCAAGTGTTGCTTTTAAACGATCTGAACTTTCAGCATTCCCTTCTAGCGGAACACTATTCATTTGGTTATACAGGCGAGATAAGCTGCCGCCTTCTGTCTGATAAGATGCATCTGCTCGCACATTGCCATACAAGCTAAACTCAGCGCCCGATTTGGTATTTAAACTCAGGCTCGGTGTTTGAGTCGGTTTTTGATTCTGCGCAGCAACTACAGATCCTTGTTTTACGTCTTTGATTTCACTCGACAAAGTGTTTTGCTGCTGAACATATTGCTGCATCATGGCTTTTAATGCTTTGACTTCACCACGCAACTGTTCAACTTCAGCTTCGCTGACTGCCGCATGTGTCCACATGGGGAACGCGACTGCACAAGCTAGTATCATCGGTTTAATTTTAAAGGTTTTTTTGACTAAATTTAGCTTTTGAGTTTTCATCCTGACCTCGATTTGGGCAATGCCCTTTCCTTATTTTTTGTCACAATTTCCCACTAGCCCTCATGCTGTGCATCAGGGCCTGGAAACTTAAAATTTTGGGGTAATGTTAAATCTTTAAATATCGGCTTAATTCGCTGGATTTTTGATAGCTTGCGTATTGAGTTTTGGCGATTGACCTTGAGTAGATGCCTCTACAGACGCTTGCAAATTCACCATAAAGATCGCCAATGCAGCAATAACACCGGGAATGGCTATCACCAAGAAGTTCATTTGATGCGGCAAATTCATGGTTAACAGTGCCCCTGTAAGCACAGGTCCAACGATTGCACCAATTCGTCCAATACCCGATGCCCAGCCCATACCTGTAGAACGTACCGTGGTTGGGTAGTATTGTGCGACAAAGGTATAAAGTAGGATTTGCGAACCGATGGTAGCTGCACCTGCTACAGCAATTAAGGTATACAGAACCATTTGCGGACTGTTAAAGCCCAGTAAGATTAAAGCCAATGCGCCACACATGAACATGATGCTCAGTACTTTTTTGATATGGAATCGGTCTGCCAAAGCACCACCACCAATAGCACCTACCATTCCACCTATATTCAGTGCAAAGAGGAAAATCATACTTGCACCAAGCGAATAGCCGGCTTGAATCATCAATTTTGGTAACCAGCTTCCAAGTGCATAAACCATCAATAAGCACATGAAAAATGCAATCCAGAACATAAACGTACTGAAACTACGGCCTTGTTGAAATAATGCTTTTAACGGTGCTTTGTCTTCTTCAGAAACTTCATTGAGTACAAATTGAGTATCCGTTGTGAGGACTTGTTCAGGAGCAATTTTAGAGACAATTGTTCGAGTCGTATCTGTTTGATGCTTTGAGGTTAAATACATCAATGATTCAGGGAGGAATTTCCAAATTAAAGGCAGTGCAAGACATGGAATAATTGCAATATAAAACATGATTTTCCAGCCATATACAGGCACTAACCAAGCACCCAATAATGCTGAAGCCATACCACCAATGGCATAACCACTAAACATTAGTGCAACCAAGGTGCTTCGTATACGTTTTGGCGCGTATTCTGTCATTAATGCGACCACGTTCGGCATAACGCCACCGATGCCTAGACCGGCAAGAAAACGTAAAATACCAAACTCAACTGGAGTACTTGCAAAAGCGCCACAGAAGGTAAAACCACTAAAAATACCGACACAGATCATAATGGTTTTTTTACGACCAATTTTATCGGACAGTGTGCCAAAACACATGGCACCGAACATCATGCCAAATAAAGCCGTACTTGCCAGTAAGCCGGCTTGTACCGCAGATAATGACCATTCTTGCATCAACAACGGTAAGGCAACGCCATAGATCACCAAGTCATAACCGTCAAAAATAATAATCAAAAGACACCAAATCAAAACACCCCAATGAAATGGCGTAAATTTGGCTTCATCAACCAAGGTATTAATATTAATTTTCTGGTTTTGCATAGCCCACCTCCTAATTGTGAAGCTTGTAAAATTCGCTTTTCACAATGAATAAGTCGGTGCTTAATGTCCAAAACCGATTAGGCATGTTTGTATACCTAAAAAGTAGAATATAAATTAATCCCTTGATTCCTCTTTATTTAAATAGATCATTTCATAACTGCTGTTCATCTGAACGTCTATCAACACATTACTTAAAACACAGCACGATCATATGGAATCGCTTCTAAATCATAAACTTGATAAACACTATCAAATAAACCACGAATATCTTCGCTTTCATCCATATTACGTACAGCCATAAATACAGGGCTGATCGCGGCTTCGTCTAAGATCGGAACAAAGGTTAAATGTGTTAATTGCACACTTTGGGCACTCATTGGGGTGATACAAACCCCTTCATTGGCTGCAACAAAGCCCAGTGCCAGTTGTAATTCACGTACTTCACGTACTTTTTTAGGTTCCAAACCATACTCTGAAAATATGCCACGCACTTGGGTCGAAAAGTTTGGTTTGTTGTGATTTGGGTAAAAAATCAATTGTTGATCGATCAGATCTGCAAGATAGACTCCTTCCTTTTTTTGTGCCAAAGGATGACTAGCGTGTAAGGCAACTACTAAGCGTTCTTCACGCAGTAAAACCCGTTTAATTGCAGGGTCTGAAATACGTAAACGCCCAAAGCCGACATCTATACGGCCTTCTTTTAATGCTTTGATTTGTTCAGTGGTGGCCATTTCCTCCATTTCTATTTTTAAATGTGGATGTTGTTGTTTGAATAAATACAAAATATTCGAGAGTAAACCAAACAATAAAGAGCTCACAAAACCGATTGTCACTGTTCTTTCTGTCAAACCGATTCGTTTCGTCATCGATTTAATTTCTTCTGCATTAGACAAAAGTTTTAAAGCATGATGATAAAAAAATTGGCCTGCTTCTGTGGTCTTAAGCGGACGGCTACCGCGTTCAAATAACTGAATTCCAAGCTCATGTTCCAAATTTTGAATCTGCCGACTCAAAGGTGGTTGAGCTATATATAGTTTTTCTGCCGCTTTGGTAAAACTCTGCTCTTCAACCACCGCGACAAAGTATCTTAAGTGTCTTAGTTCCATAGCTTTCGATACCTATTAAGTATAATAAAATGCAAATTTGATCTTCGACGTGAAGATTTTATTCTTTTAAGGTATATCACATAGACAGGATTAAGCAACTTTAATCCCATCCAACAGATCAAAAACATCGTGTAGCCCATTCCCTGAAAGAAACTTCAGCCGCTACACGAAACAACTTAAAAAGTATTGTTAGACAACCAAACAAGGAACGTGGCAGCCAAAGACCTCTTTTATCGAGTGATAGCCACCCATACTTAAATGCATACTTAAGGAGATATAGTATGAACCGTCAAGAGATTGATGTTCTGGTTAAACAAATGAACGTAGATACAGCGACAGGGCCTGTTGACCAACGTGTACAACAAGTTGTGGTACGTTTATTGGGTGATTTATTCCAAGCGATTGAAGATCTAGATATTACTCAAACTGAACTATGGAAAGGTCTAGAGTATTTTACAGATGCGGGTCAAGCGAACGAATTAGGTCTTTTAGCCGCTGGTTTAGGTTTAGAGCACTATCTAGATTTACGTGCCGATGAAGCTGATGCGAAAGCAGGTATTACAGGTGGTACACCACGTACCATTGAAGGCCCTTTATATGTGGCTGGCGCACCTGAATCAGTGGGCTTTGCTCGTATGGATGATGGTACGGAAACCGATAAAATTCCAACTCTGTTTATTGAAGGTACAGTAACAGATACCGAAGGCAACATCATTGAAGGCGCTAAAGTTGAAATTTGGCATGCCAACAGCCTAGGTAACTATTCTTTCTTTGATAAGTCTCAATCTGACTTCAACCTTCGCCGTACCATTCTTTCTGACCAAGACGGTAAATATGTTGCACAAACTACGATGCCAGTTGGTTATGGCTGTCCTCCAGAAGGCACAACCCAATTTGTTTTAGACAAATTAGGCCGTCATGGTAACCGTCCATCACATGTTCATTATTTTATCTCTGCACCGGGTTACCGCAAGTTAACCACTCAATTCAACATCGAAGGTGATAAATACCTTTGGGACGACTTTGCCTTTGCAACTCGTGATGGTCTGGTGGCAACTGCTGTTGATATCACAGACGAAGCTGAAATTGCACGTCGTGGTCTAAACCAGCCGTTTAAACACATTAGCTTTAATGTTGAGTTAGTTAAAGAACAAGCTGCAGCACCAAATACTGAAGTTGATCGTCGACGCGCTAGCGCTTAATTACTCACTCAAAGGAAGCCGAGCTGTCTCATCCAAGTTTGACAACTCGGCGACTATCCCCTCATTGGACAGTCGGAGAATGGACATGCCACGTATTCCTGTAATTAACACCAGCCATCTAGATCGTATTGATGAACTTCTTGTCGATAATTTTGACACTGGTGAATTTAAACTGCACCGCTCAGTATTTACCGATCAAGCGTTGTTTGATCTTGAAATGAAATACATTTTTGAAGGTAACTGGGTGTATTTGGCACATGAAAGCCAAATTCCAAATAACAATGATTATTACACAACTCATATTGGTCGCCAGCCGATCATCATTGCACGTAACCGTAATGGTGAACTAAATGCCATGATCAATGCCTGTTCACACCGTGGCGCACAGTTATGTCGTTATAAAAAAGGCAACAAAGCGACCTATACCTGTCCATTCCATGGTTGGACCTTTAATAACTCAGGTAAATTGCTCAAAGTTAAAGACCCTGCCGAAGCCGGTTATTCAGATTGTTTTAACCAAGATGGTTCACATGACTTGAAAAAAGTCGCACGCTTTGAAAGTTATAAAGGCTTTCTATTTGGTAGCTTAAATCCTGATGTGCCAAGTCTTGAAGAATTCTTGGGTGAAACCACCAAAATTATCGACATGATTGAAGGTCAGTCTGAAAACGGTTTGGAAGTTTTACGTGGTTCATCTACCTATACCTATGAAGGTAACTGGAAACTGACAGCTGAAAATGGCGCAGATGGTTATCACGTTTCAGCCGTACATTGGAACTATGCAGCGACCACACAGCACCGTAAAGAAGCACAAGCAGCAGATAATATTCGTGCCATGAGTGCGGGTTCTTGGGGCAAGCAAGGTGGTGGCTCTTATGGTTTTGACAGTGGTCACATGTTGTTGTGGACCCAATGGGCAAACCCAGAAGACCGTCCAAACTTTAGCAAAGCCGATGAATATACCGAAAAATTCGGCGCACCGATGTCGAAATGGATGATTGAGCGTTCACGTAACCTATGTCTTTATCCAAACGTCTATTTGATGGATCAATTCGGTTCACAAATTCGCGTTTTACGCCCGATTTCTGTCAATAAAACTGAAGTCACGATTTACTGTATCGCCCCTGTCGGTGAAGAGCCAGAAGCACGTACACGTCGTATTCGTCAATATGAAGACTTCTTTAATGCTTCAGGCATGGCAACACCTGATGATTTAGAAGAATTCCGTGCCTGCCAAGCAGGTTATGCAGGAATTGAGCTGGAATGGAACGACATGTGCCGTGGTTCAAAACACTGGATTCATGGACCGGATGATGCAGCCAATGAAATTGGATTAAAACCACTATTAAGTGGCATCAAAACCGAAGATGAAGGTCTTTACCTTGCTCAGCATCAATATTGGTTAAAAACCATGAAACATGCCATCGCTGAAGAAAAAGAACTAGCTGAACAAGTCGCAAATGAACAAGGAGATGTCGCATGAATGCAACTGCATATTTAGACAGCGTAAGCATTGAAGCTGTATCTCAGTTCCTCTACCGCGAAGCGCGTTTTTTAGATGATGAACAGTGGGATGAATGGCTAGCGTGCTATGCCCCATCTGCATCATTTTGGATGCCGGCTTGGGATGACGATGACCGCCTAACGGAAGATCCGCAGTCTGAGATTTCTTTGATTTATTATCCAGACCGCCAAGGTTTAGAAGACCGTGTCTTCCGCATTAAAACTGAGCGTTCATCTGCCACGATGCCGGATACACGAACTAGCCATAACATTAATAATGTCGAAATTATTGAACGTGATGGCAACAAAGTAACGGTGCGTTTTAACTGGAACACCTTAAGTTTCCGCTACAAAACCAACTATAGCTACTTTGGCATGTCACGTTATGAAATTGATTTTTCAGGTGAGCAGCCAAAAATCCTCAGCAAATATGTTGTTCTGAAAAACGATTATATCAACCAAGTTATTGATATTTATCACCTCTAAAAGCTTATTTCACTAAGCAAGTTTTTACTTTCAGCCAGAAGGATATTTGGCTGAAAGGACACGTTATACCAGATTTTCAAAAGGATATTCAGCCATGTCAAACCATAATGTTGCACTTCAATTTGAAGATGGCGTTACTCGTTTTATTAGTGTTGCTCAAGGTGAAACCCTATCCGACGCAGCCTATCGTCAAAAAATCAATATCCCTCTAGATTGCCGTGATGGCGCATGTGGGACATGCCGTGCATTTTGTGAGTCGGGAACTTACGACATGCCTGAAGAATCTTATATCGAAGACGCTTTAACCCCCGAAGAAGCTGAGCAAGGTTATATTTTAGCTTGCCAATGTCGTCCAAGTTCAGATGCTGTTTTCCAAATCAGTGCATCATCTGACGTGTGTAAAACTGAAATTCATGAGTTTCAAGGCACATTGTCTCGTGTTGAAAATATGTCGGATTCTACGATTACCTTTGATATTCAACTGGATGAAGATCAACCTGACATTAACTTCTTGGCAGGTCAATACGTCAATGTCGGCATTCCGGGGACTGAAGAAACTCGTTCGTATTCGTTTAGTTCAAAGCCGGGCAATCGTTTAACAGGCTTCGTGGTTCGTAATGTCCCTGAAGGAAAAATGAGTACCTTCCTGAGTGCCGATGCGAAAGCCGGCGACAAAATGACCTTCAAAGGTCCTTTTGGTAGTTTTTATCTGCGTAATGTCGTCCGCCCTGTGGTCATGCTTGCAGGTGGTACAGGTATTGCGCCGTTTATGTCCATGTTACAAGTGCTTGAAGAAAAAGGTTCTGAACAACCTGTTCGTCTTGTATTTGGCGTAACCAATGACTTTGACATCGTGGCAAAAGACAAGCTCGATGAATTACAAAGCGAACTCCCTTGGTTCGAATACCGTACTGTGGTCGCTCACCCTGAGTCACAGCATGAACGTAAAGGCTATGTGACCAGTCATGTTGAAAAAGATTGGTTAAACAACGGCGATGTAGATATTTATCTCTGTGGTCCTGTGCCGATGGTTGAAGCTGTACGTGGCTGGTTAGATACAGAAGGCGTTAAACCTGCAAACTTCTTGTTTGAAAAATTCTCAGCGAATTAAGGGAGAATAGTTTAATGTCAGAACAAGCCAGATTTAACAATAAAGTTGTCATCGTAACCGGTGCCGCTCAAGGTATCGGTCGTGGAGTCGCCCTTCAAGTGGCCCGAGAAGGTGCTCAAGTGGTATTGGCAGATCTCTCAGATTTTGTTGAAGATACGCTGAACGATATTCAAGCCCACAATGGCGATGCCATTATTGTTAAAGCCAATCTTGAAACATATGCAGGCGCTCAATCAGTTGCTACCCAAGCCATTGAAAAATATGGCCGAATTGATATCTTGATCAATAACGTCGGAGGTGCGATTTGGATGAAGCCCTTCCAAGAGTTTTCAGAAGAAGAAATCATTAAGGAAGTTAATCGTTCATTATTTCCAACTATGTGGTGCTGCCGAGCCGTGTTACCTGAAATGATTCAAAATCAGCAAGGGACGATTGTAAATGTATCTTCTATTGCAACCCGTGGTATTAACCGTGTGCCATATTCAGCGTCAAAAGGTGGGGTTAATGGCTTAACCGCTGCTCTCGCTTTTGAACATGCCAAAGATGGAATTAGAGTCAATGCCGTAGCCACAGGTGGTACAGAAGCACCTCCACGGAAAGTACCTAGAAACGCCAACCCATTGTCAGATCATGAAAAACAATGGATGCAAGACGTGGTCGATCAAACCATTGACCGTACATTCTTAGGACGCTATGGCACAATTCAGGAACAAGTCAATGCCATCTTATTTTTGGCATCCGAGGATTCATCTTATATGACTGGAACGGTCGTCCCTGTTGGTGGTGGAGATCAAGGTTAATCTCTAAAAATCATTGGTTAAATTCAACAGGCTCATTGACATAGTCGCATGGAGGCAAAAGCGATGGCACCCCTGTTAAAAACATTAAAAGAAGATTGGTCGATCTCAGCGACGGTTGCAGGATTTTTAGCCGTGCTGATTTCATATTCAGGCCCACTGATTATTTTTTTCCAAGCCGCACAAAAAGCTCAAGTTTCCCCAGCCATGATGATTTCATGGATTTGGGGGATTTCTATTGGTGCTGCGCTGGCGGGTATTTATCTCTCTATTAAATATAAAACCCCGGTGATTACCGCGTGGTCAGCGCCCGGTACAGCCCTTTTAGTCACCCTATTTCCGAATATTTCACTGAATGAAGCCATAGCAGCTTATATCACGTCCGCTATTGTTATTTTCTTGATTGGCATCACTGGCTATTTTGACAAACTCTTAAAATGGATTCCTCAAGATGTCGCTGCGGGAATGATGGCAGGTATTTTATTTCAGTTTGGACTTGGACTGTTCACTGCGACAGATAGTATGCCGATCATTGTCTTTGGCATGTTATTGGTCTTTCTCATATCGAAAAGACTTTCGCCACGCTACGCGATGATTTGGGTCTTACTGACTGGTGTTGTCCTGAGTTTTACATTAGGGAAAATCAATCCTGTTGATGTGAATTTTCAACTCGCTATACCGCAGTTTATTGCTCCAGTTTGGACTTGGAACTCGACTTTAAATTTGGCGATTCCCTTAATTTTAGTCAGTCTGAGTGGTCAATTCCTTCCGGGGATGGCGATCATGAAACTAAGTGGATATGACACGCCAGCTAAGCCCATTATCACTGCGACCAGTATTGCCTCGCTCGCTGTAGCATGTGTCGGAGGCATTACCATTGTTTTAGCGTCTATTACCGCAGCCATGTGTATGGGCAAAGATGCACATGAACTAAAAGAAAAACGTTATATAGCTGGTATTGCCAATGGTATTTTTTATATTTTAGGCGGCTTATTTGCAGGCAGTATTGTCATGTTATTTAGCCTATTACCTAAAGAGTTGGTCGCTGCACTTGCAGGTTTAGCGTTATTAGGTGCGATTGGAACAAACATGTCCGTTGCGATGAAAAATGAGGCCAACCGTGATGCGGCGCTAATCACTTTTTTAGCGACAGCCTCAGGTATGCATTTTTTAGGGCTAAGCTCAGTATTTTGGGGGATTTGTATCGGTGTTGCGGCACATGTCATTTTGACCAAACGAGTAGCCACACAAGCACCAACGAGTAGCCACACAAGCACCGATGACAACGACTCAAGATTCTAAAAGTTCATAATGTCCAAACGCATTGCCAATACAAAGAAGATGGAACACTACATCTTCTTTGTTTAATCGAAAACTCAATTTTTTGATTTTCTTGTCATTTAAACTTAAAAATTCAATATTCGAAATTAAGAGCTCTATAGGATAAAAAAGGGATCATGTTGCATCATCCCTTTTTTACTTATCTTTGAATTATTTACGTTTTTTCTTACCACTAAGTAGATCTATGGCTTGGGCATAACGTGTAGGTGCAATTCGCTGAATTAAATCAATAATTTTGGCATCATTACCAATTAAAACTCGACGTTTATTCTGCTTTACCGCATCTAAAATGACTTTTGCTGCGACTTCAGGCGGTGTTTTTAGCACTTTATTAAATGCTTTGGTTGCCCTATCTGGGTTCATCCCTAACGCACGAATACTGTCACTCATACGCGCGCTATTTGCAATATTGGTTCGAATCCCACCCGGATGCACGCAAGTTGCGCTGACTCCAGCATTTTCCAAGTCTAATTCTTGGCGTAAAGATTCAGTAAAACCTCGTACCGCAAACTTCGTTGCATTATAGGCACTTTGAGTCGGTTGAGCCGTCAAACCAAATAAGCTGGAAATATTAACTATATGTCCATCGCCACTTTGTTTTAAATACGGTAAAAATGCTTTTGTCCCATATACCACGCCCCAGAAATTAATATTCATAATCCACTCAATTTCATCATAATGCATACCTTCTACAGTACTGGCTAACGCGACACCTGCATTATTAAAGATCAAATTGATCTGGCCAAATTCAGCTTGGGTTGCAGCCGCCCATTGCTCGACAGCGGCACGATCAGATACATCTAACTGGGTCTGAATTATTTTCACACCGGTGTGCTTAATCATTTCAGCCGTTTGTGCAAGACCGTCAAGGTTGCGATCACTTAATGCTAGATGCGCACCTGATTGAGCCAGTTGAATGGCTAACTGCTGCCCAATACCTGAACCTGCTCCAGTAATGGCTGCGACTTTGTTGTTAAAATTTTTCATCGTGATTCCTATACACACTTAATCTCGTTCAGTGAACAAGCTGCATTTTCATATTATTCATAACACAAGCTTAACGAGAACTGATCTATGAATGAAATGATTTTATTTAATTGTAAAATATGAATGCTATACATAGCTCTTTAGCGTTATTGCTTCAAATCAAATTAATGTAATTCAACATGATTAGAGCAAAAATTGAAAACTTAAATGAGCCTTTTAGCTCCGGCTTTTTTTGGGATTGTAGCTCTAAATTTTTCAGCTCAAACAGCGTTTGATATTTATAAAAGTGATACAAATCCCAAATGTTATAAACAAAGCTCAACATTTATTCTATTTTTCTACACGATCCAGATTCTACATATTCAAAATCAGTATATAAAATCCACAATATATACTTATTTTTTTGTGAATATAGCCCTTGAAGACAACAAGGCTGATGCTTTGTAATTTTCCAAGTCTTGTGTATCCACCCTTTGGAAGATCAGGGATGCACATCTCTTACTATGTTCAATAGAGGTTCTAAAATGATAAAAACAACTCTTAGCCTAATCGGTTTGTCACTGGTGTCTAGCTTAGCTTTGGCTGCTGATCCATTGCATGGTACTAAATGGAAAACCATCGATGACCAAACCAAAAAACCTTTATCTGTAGTTCAATTTAATGAAACATCAAAGGGCGTTTTATCTGCAAAAATCGTTGATGTACTCACCCCGGGTGAAGCAGAAAACTGCCAAAAATGTGTAGGTAAATTCCACAATAAACCACTACTCGGTGTGCAAATCGTGAATGGTTTGAAAAATACCGGTAAAAATACCTATGACGGCGGTAAAATTACTGACCCGAAAAATGGTAAAACCTATAGTTTCAATGCCAAAATGTCGAATGACGGCAAGACCTTGAATGGTCGTGGCTATATTGGTGTATCTGCGCTTGGACGCAGCCAAACATGGATACGTGTAAACTAATCCTTTATGTACAAAGTCAAAAGCGGCTCGATTGAGTCGCTTTTTTTGTATGAAAACCAAGAATGAAATTATTCGAAAATAAAAATTAAACGGTATAACGTTTGCTTAGCCCCCATTCGGCTAATATTCGACGATAGGTTGTCGATGAGCGATCTGCTTCGAAATGCGCCTCCATACTGATATCCAGTGGCAATTCCTCAGGTTTTTGACTTTCCACCATGTCCTGATCTTCAGCAAAAATTTGTGCATTAAAATCATAGACCGCTTGTAAATCGCCTGTGGTATCAAAATTACGAGTTAAAGGCACAAATAAACGGGTTTTATTATGCGATACAGGACAACAGGCATTTAATATTTTTAACACCCCATTTTCAGGAAAATCGATGGTTAAAATTGCTGAAAATGGTGGATAGACATCAAATGTTCTTTTCCATAAAAAATCTTCTGGCGCTAAATGTTGTAAGCCATGCGGATAATTACTCACATCACTAAGATATTCTGTATGTAGTCCATAGTCCGTGCGTACTGTGGAATATTTTTGTACTTTAGGATTTTCACGGTCTGCAAAGCTCTCATGATGCACCCATGCGAAATGTGCAACATCAATAAAGCCTTCGAGTTGACGTCCACTTGAACCTCCAATATCAACATGAGGTGGCAATATAGATTGGTGCTGCTCGGTATCCCACGTGTCTAAATCGGGAAAATTGGCCGTAGATTCATCGCGGTTAAATAAACTGGTCCACACTAATCCATATTTCAATACAACTGGAAATTTAGTTAATGAAAAACGCTCTGAAATTTGAGTCAGCTCTGGCTGTGCGGGAATTTTTACACACTTTCCTGCGCCGTTATAATGTAGACCATGATATGGACAAATAATGTTTTCACCCTTGACCCAGCCTTTGGTTAATGGCACCCCACGATGTGGACAGATGTCACGAACCAAATGAATTTTTCCACTTTCAGTTTGATATAACGCCATTTTTACATCGAGTAATTGCACTTGTTGCGGTTCAATCGAAACATCTTCTACACGTGCAACGGGATACCAATGCTGCGCCAAAATATTCCAGTCGTTAGCATCAAATGTACTGCACTGAGGTTGGGTAAATAAATTGAGTACAGGAATGGCATTCATAGTTCATCTCGACAATTTCAATATTTCTTCAGCATTTAGCGCTATTTAAATTTTGCTAAATCCTTATTTTCTAAGTCGAAATTAAAATCCAAATACATTTCTGTCTATTAGAATGATTTGCATAGATTGTTCTGTTTTTTAGAACATTAAACATTCATCATTGCTTGATTTGATAAAGCTGGCATGAATATCGCTTAAAATGCATAACATTATGATTCGCTAATCACGCGATAGAGATTGAAGCCTGTATGTCGATTACTTTTTCTAGATTTTCTGAATATTTTATGGCGGTTGCACGGACTGGGAGTCTGCGCAAAGCTGCTGAACAACTTTTTATTTCAGTCTCGGCAGTACATCGACAAATCGTTTTGGCAGAGGAAGAACTCGGGGTTGCCCTATTTGAACGACTACCTCAGGGCTTAAAACTGACGCTTGCAGGTGAATTACTGTATGCCGATTTATTAAAATGGCAAAAAGAGTATCAACTGACGCGAACTCGATTTGATGAAATCCAAGGCTTAAACCGTGGAAACATTGAAATGGGCTTTATTGCGGCTTTGAATGACAGTTTTGTCGTCGACTGCATTCAAAAGATGGCTGAAACCTATCCGTGGATCAACCTCAACATCAGCATGAATAGCAGTGAAGACATTTCTAGAAAAATCGTCGATGCAGAATTAGATTTTGGCATTATTTTAAATCCCAAAAGCCATAGCCAATTAGAAATTTTATCCTTTATAGAAATTCCGTTGGGCTTTGTGATGTCGCCGCATCATACCTTGGGTGGAATGGATAAAATTTATCTTTCAGATACGTTAAATGAACGACATATTTTACCGAGTGATCCACTCATTATTAGTGAATATGTACAGACTTTATATAAACATCATAAGTTTAGTCCGATTCAAAAGATCGAATGTAATGACATTAGAATGATATTGTCATTGGTTCAGCAACAATTAGGCATCAGTTTGATGTCATATATGGATGCTTTGCCACTGCTTGAGAATAATAAGATTATTTTTAAACCGATCCGTGAAAAAGGTTTACACAGTTTAACCATCGCTTTATGTGTCGCATCGAAGCGCCAAACCTCCCGAATTTCTCAGATCATGATTAATCTTTTGGTGGAAAAAATGGAAGAAATTAAGATCAATTTAAAATCTTTGAACCCCTAAAACCATTATTTAGGCTTTTTTTGTCACTTATTTTTTTGTAAAAAAAAGCCAGTGCGAATAACCCGTACTGGCTGCTGAAAGCTAAAGTTTTATCTGTTTATTTTTTAATCCAATGGATTACCTACAATATTACTAATAATGCCTTTCATAATATGATTGCCTTGTTCTTTACGCAGTTCTGCATACCATTCACGCGTCACACTTTCATCTTTCATATGGGTCACATCACAACGCTTACGCGCTCGCAGTACCAATTCATTGGCACGTTCATTACGTTTATTTTGATAACGACGCAATGAATCTTGTAAGCCTAAAGTATTGATTTGCAGAGAACGGGCTAAATAAATTGCATCTTCCATTGCTTGGCAGCCACCTTGTCCAATATCCGGCGTTGTACTGTGTGCTGCATCACCCACGATCACCACACGACCTTTGTAGAAATCTGCAAAAGGTTCAATATCATGAATTTCTACCCGATTGGTTTTTTGGGCATCTACAGCATCAATCAGCTTTTGCACCGGTTCACACCAACCTTTAAAGTATTCTTTAAATAAAGCCTTATATTGTGTGCGGTCATTTTCTAAGCCTGCTGCTAAAGGGACATCAAAGAAGAAATAGAATCGGTTGTCGGCAACGGGCATCAGCGAAACACGTTTACCTTCTCCTACAAATGTCGTCCATTGATCTGCCGCAGCAAATTCTTCTGAAATGTCGACTAACCCGTTCCAATTGACATAACCTGCATAGCGGCGCTCAACTTGTTCCCCCAATACATACGCCCGTGTCAATGAATGTGTACCATCGGCGCCAACCAATAAATCAGCCTGAACCTCACTTCCATCGGCAAAACATGTGATCACTTGATCATCTTGTTCTGAGAAGCTCACCATTTTTTTTCCTAGATGAATATTTTCGCGGCCAAACTCATTCATAAGCATATTTTGTAAGTCTGCACGTGAAACTGGATAAGGTCGCTGACCAACTTCTTCGATTAAAGGAAACAGACTAAACTGCGTCATAACATCACCAGTTAAGCCATCGATATAGGCTAAGTGATCCATCTTGCCACCGAGCTTTTCGACTTGTTCGGTTAGCCCCAAATAGTTCAAACATTTGACACCGTTAGACCATAAAGAAATAGCGGCTCCAACAGGTAAAATTTGTTCTGCCTGTTCATAGATGGTTACTTGGTGTCCAAATTTTTTCAAAGCGATCCCTGTCGTTAGGCCCGCCATACCTGCACCAATAATTGTAATGTCCATCTATAACTCCCCTGTGTTTTTTTAAATATCTTTCTCCTAAAAAGCGAAAAGCATGCCATTTTTTCAAACAAACAATAAAAAAATCTAAAGTTGGCACACGCTGTGCTTCTAAACACGTGTAAATGCTAGTTTTTATCAAATGTTAAATTTTTAACACTAAAAACAAAATGCATATGTTTTAAATGAAAATAGTGAATGGATTTTATATATGGCGACTTTACTCGCACCAAGTTTTGATATTCCTGCACAATTACAGACACTTACAAATTTAGCAGATGACCGTATTGGTGCAAAAATACTTGAATGTTCAGATGATTTTTTTGCAGAAGCAAAACGCATGCTTCAATTTAATGCACCTATCTTCGTCGAAGATAAATTTGATGATCATGGCAAATGGATGGATGGTTGGGAAACGCGTCGTAAACGCCATGCTGGTTATGATTGGGCAATTATCCAACTCGGTGTTGCTGGTCGAATTCAAGCCTTAGATATTGATACAACATTCTTTACTGGGAATTACCCAGCTTCCGCATCAGTTGAGGCCTGTTTTGCACCAAGTGGAGAGCTAGCACAGGCAGCATGGGTCAATATCTTAGACAATACCGTATTGGGCCCGAGCCAGCACCATATATTGAACGTCTCAAATGATCAGGTGTTTACCCATGTGCGTTTAAATATATACCCAGACGGCGGTATTGCGCGATTTAAAGTCTATGGTGAAGTTCAGGTTCAAATTCAAGACAGTACGAGCACATTAGACCTCGTTGCGCTAGAAAATGGTGGACGTGTTATTGCTTATAGTGATGCTCATTTTGGGCATCCACGAAACTTAATTAACCCTGGCCGCGGCATCAATATGGGAGATGGTTGGGAAACTAAACGTCGCCGTGCACCAGGTTTTGACTGGTGTATTTTGGCTTTGGGGCAATCTGGTGCAATAGAGAAAATTGATATTGATACTGCCCATTTTAAAGGCAACTTCCCTGCGCAGGTTTCCATACAAGCGATCTATGTAGAAGATGCCACTGACCCTCAACTGATTCCGCAAAGTATGTTCTGGCCGTTTTTACTCGATGCACAAGACATGCAGATGGATCATATTCATTGCTTTGTCAGTGAGATTTTAAAGCATGAAAAAATATCGCATATCCGCATCAATATGATTCCTGACGGGGGGATTAGTCGCATACGGTTATGGGGAAAAATACATCCTTAATTGCAATATTGATAAAATAGGAAGCCTTCGTGCTTCCTATGTGTATGGTTTCAATTTTTTTAATTAAATGCCTTACTAAGATATCTAAACATGACACATAGCATAAAAATACAAGCTCTAAGTATTGAAGGCTTTGCGCCTTTTGGAGAGGTCATTTGCACGACTGGACATGATTTTTTCCACATCAATGACACACATACAGAGCGATATCATGCCCTCGTGGAAACAGAAATTTCAGGTGATGCGGTTGCTGGAATTAGCATCTTTAGAAATATCAAAACCACTGAATTGCCTTTTACGATTTCGATGTTGGAGCGTCATCCCAACGGCTCACAAGCGTTTATTCCAATGCAAGCGCAGGCTTTTTTAGTGGTAGTTGCACCTGCGTTGGATGATCACAGCCCTGATCTTACACAGCTATGTGCTTTCATCACTGATGGGAGCCAAGGAGTCAACTATCGTGCAGGAACATGGCATCATCCTCTCCTGACACTCGAAGCACCCAGTAGCTTTGCCGTCATCGATCGTATTGGCATTGGACATAATTGTGATGTGTTCCAGTTCCAAACGCCTATTCACATTTCAAATTAATGTATTTTTAGCTTAAACACTTACAGTTAAATAGACTAAAAATCACTTAACCAATTGTTAATACATAATTAATTTCATCTTTTGATATTATTTAATTTAAACATAACGCATTAAAAAAGCCCTCAATTCAAAGGGCTTTATTTATTCTATACAAACTATATTCTATGAATCATCGTGTGGTTCAAGACCCAAGATTGCCAATGATTAATGTTGTACATCTATCGCCATGCTTGGTTTTTTAACCTGATCTTTGCTCATAGTCACTTCTTTATTTTTAAATAAATTCAAATGATTGAACACAATATTTAAAATAATCGCCATCAAACAAGTTGAACTAATGCCTGAATGAAAGAGTGTTTGCACCCATTTCGGGAAGTTTGCGTAGAAAGAATGATCGATAATTGGAATCATCCCTGCTGCAATCGCAGTCGCAACAATGATGAGGTTCTTTTGCTCGTTATAGTCAATTTTCGCCAAGGTACGAATACCACTTGCCGCAACCGTTCCAAACAAAACTAAACCAGCACCACCTAATACAGGGACAGGAATCGCTGCAATCAGTCGCCCCATAATTGGCAGAACGCCTAATACGACTAAAATCATTCCACCCGCTGCGACAACAAAGCGACTTTTCACGCCAGTAATCGCTACTAAACCGACATTTTGTGCAAAAGCACTTTGCATGAATGAGCCGAAGATTGGCGCTGCTGCACTAGATAACATATCTGCACGTAAGCCATTGGTAATACGCTCAGCATCCACTTTAGTACCAACAATCTCCCCAACGGCAATAATATCTGCTGTCGTTTCAGTCATAATCACTAAAGTCACGATCAACATAGCAATAATGGCACTTAACTCAAAAGTTGGCATACCGAAAGCAAAGAAGCTTGGAAATTGAATCCAGTTACCATTTGCAACTTTAGAAAAATCGCCAAAACCAAAGGCATAAGCCAGCACCGTACCGAAGACAATGGCCAACAAAATTGATAAACGTCGGATAGTTGCATTACGGGTTAAGTTCAGCGCAATCACGATACCCAAAGTTAAAAATGCCAAGCTGATGTTCTCAGCACTTCCCCAGTCTGGTGCTTTATTATTGCCCCCCATCATCCAGCGTACCGCTACAGGCAGCAATGAAAGACCAATCACGGTGATCACACAGCCTGTCACAATCGGTGGGAAAAAACGAATAATTTTTGAAAAATAAGGTGCTAGGAAAAAGCCAATTAGGGATGCAACAATCACCGCGCCATAAACAGCAGAAAGCCCACCGCCTGCGGTTACTATGGCAATCATCGTCGCCACACATGCAAATGAAACACCTTGTACTAAGGGTAATTTTGCACCGATATATTTCACACCTACGGTTTGTAGTATGGTCGCCAAGCCACCGACAAAAAGCGCCGCCGCAATCAATAAACCGATTTGCGCAGGTTCAAGTCCCGCGGCTGTACCAATAATCAATGGCGGAGCGATAATACCGCCATACATGGTTAATACATGCTGTAAACCATAGGCAAGGCTTTTCCCTGCGCCTAAATATTCATGTTCTGGTGAATCTGTTTTATCTTGTTCTGTCATTTTTATATCCCCTATTTTTTAACTTTGCTCTTAGCTGCCACGATACGTTGAATATGCAAATGGGCTGATGAGTAAAGGAATATGAAAATGCTGCGAGGCATCTTTTACATAAAAATGAATCACAGCTTTCGGAAAAAAGGTTTCGGTATTTAAAGTCTGAAAATATTCAGCAGTCGCAAATTCAAGGCTATAAGCACCTGCTGTAAAGTCCTTCAGCGCAAAATCATTGACGCGACCATCTGCATTGGTTTGGGCTGAACCTAGTAACTTACCTTCCGCATTAAATAATTGAATGCTGACATTCGCTGCAGGTTTACCCAGATTGGTATCTAAAATATGTGAGCTAATCATGCGCTAAGCTCCTGTTTTAATCTTAATAAGGCAATTTCAGCCAATTGATGATGAACAATTCGTTTTTCAGTTTCAGGATCATTCAATAATCGATATTGCAGTGCCTGTAGTACATCTTCACTACTAAGGCCAGAGGCTTTGATTAAAAAGAGATAACCATACTTTTTCTCATACGCGATATTGCCTTTGAGCAATGCAAATTGAGTTTCTTCATCTGCTGAAATTTTAGACTGTTCTCGATTTGAAAATTGTTGTTCAAAACTACTTAATTCAGCCTGCGCCTTTTTTTCACCAATCCGTGGATGGTTATCTAGAGCATTTTTGATTTCATCCCAAGTCCAAGCATTTGCAGCTTTTACTGCTTGCTCTGTGATTTGCGTGATAGAGGTATAAGGACGCTGCGCTACAATGTGTTCTGCCCAGCCTTCAATTTGCACACAGTGCTTTAAAAAAGTTTTTACATCTGCTTCGGATGCTTGATTAAATTCAACAAGTTGCACTATAAAATCGCCTAAAATTATTGAATGATTGTTCAAATTTAGTTTTGCAATATCAGTGCCAACCTAGGTCTATGATGTCAGTTACCTAAGTTCAGGCCTAAAAAAAGAGGAGCTAAGCTCCTCTTTATCCGAATATTTTTTTATTAGACTGCATGATGTGTATACCAATGTTCCGCGATATCACCACGACGACAGATCCAGACTTTTTCATGTGATTGCACATAATCTAAGAATCGTTGTAGTGCTTTAAAACGGCCTGGTCGCCCTAAAATACGACAATGCATCCCAATCGATAACATTTTTGGCGCGCTTTCACCTTCTGCATATAGCACATCAAAAGCATCTTTAAGATATTGATAAAATTGTTCACCACTGTTGAAACCACCAGGCGAACAAAACTTCATATCATTGCTTTCGAGTGTATAAGGAATAATTAAATGTGGACGGGTTTGACCATTTTCATTTGTCAAACGACTCCAAAAAGGTAAATCATCACCATAGTGATCACAGTCATATTTAATTTGCGGAAATTCAGCCAATAGCTGACGTGTGTTGGGACTGTCACGCCCTGTGTACCAACCAATAGGCGTCTTTCCAAATAATGCTTCAAGCACACTAATTGCCTGATCCATGTGCTGACGTTCCAACTCTATCGGCATATCCTGATAATGTAACCAGCGTTGACCATGTGAAACGACATCATAATTGGTTTGTTTGATCGCATCGACAATATAAGGATTGCGTGCTAAAGCCATACCAACGCCAAAGACCGTCATGGGTAAATCACGTTTTTTAAATTCTTCATGAATCCGCCAAAAACCGGCTCTGGAGCCATATTCATACATCGAATCCATCGACATATGTTTGGCAGGAAAACTGGCCGCTCCAATAATATCGGATAAGAATTGTTCTGATCCTGCATCCCCATGTTCGATGTGGTTTTCTCCACCTTCTTCATAGTTCAACACGAACTGCACTGCGATACGTGCCTGATTAGGCCATACGACTTGAGGTACATCGCTATGATATCCAATTAGGTCTCTGGAATAATCCTGTTGTTGGATCTGGTCAATTAAGTCTTGTCCACGTAAGTAGCCTGTAGTCACTTCAACTTCCTAATTTGTTATATCAAACAGTAAAAAAATTAGGTAGAAGCAAGCAAATTATGCGCCAATGTCATAGATGGCTAAATAGCTTTTCATATCAGAGACCATTACCTTTTTTTAAAATATTGAATGGTTGCCCTGAATCATCTGCAATGATTGAAATTTGCCAAATTTCATCTATTTCTGGAAAATTCTGATGCAGTTGATCAATGAAATAGTAATAACCCGGTGTATTTTCGGCAATATAAATGATTGTATTTGAACACAATATATAGAGCTGAATCTCATCAATGGTTCCAAGATCTTGGCGTACGACATCTATACTTTGAATATCTTTCCATAATATAGTTTTAGTGCTTATTTCAGGCCCAGTTATAGTGTATGTGAAACCATCATTAAAATATTCAAAATCACCTTTATCCTGTCTTAGAATTTCAAATTCGTTTGTTTTATTTTTTATATCTTGTTTTAAATCAATTGAATCTACAAACCAAATATGAGGATGACAAATTATTGCATTCCAAATAATAAAAATACAAAGTGTAAAAAACCATATATTAGCTGTAATTACTATCGTAAGCACTGCCAATATAAATAAGATAAAACCCAAATTTAGGTTTAAAAATAATATAGTTGAAGTTCTTATTGGTAGTTGTACTTTCATTGGCAACTGCTTGAATAAAATATTACCATCATTCAATTTTTCGTTATATTTAAAGTAAAAACAAATTGCCAGTATTAAGAATGACATTAAACTAATGAATGTAAAATGTTTTTCCCATATTTGCCAATTAGATAAAAAATATATAAAAATGACCATAAATATTGAAATTGAACAATACATCGTAAGTAAGGAATTTAAAAAAATATGCATTCTCATTGTTTGTTTAATCTAGTAATTTTTTAATGGTATAACTATACTTAATTATTGATAAATTTAAAGCGTCATGATCAAATATTCTTTGTAAAATCAACACACCTAACTCTGAAAATTAATTTATATTCATAAGTCACTTTTACTCAGTTCCAAATAAAAGATTCAAACAATAAGATTGGCTAGCAATTGATTAATCCATGCTTTGGAGAAAACAAAAGATTTTGATTAGGCCCACCTCATATCCAAGTAAGTTACTTAATTTTTAGTGACTTATGGTGGTCTGCCTTAAGAATCTTTATGCAATAGAGCCATAAACGAGCAAAACTCTACAAAATATTAAAAAAAATATTTACTTATAATTTTTAAATTTTACTCTTCACTCAACAATGCAATATATTGAAAATAAATAAATTACAAAAATATAGATAAACCTAATATAATATTCATAAACTTCAGTTTCTTTTTTTATCTTTCCGATCAACAAATAACTCCCATTATAAATTAGATCAACAAGGCTTTGTTGCACAAACCTATCTGTAAAGGCTTTTTCAGCGATATAATTTTCAAATGAAGAAGCCTACACACAAAATCTATCGCACAACCAATTGGCCCGCATATAACCGAGCACTCATGAGTCGCG
>NZ_VPEK01000035.1:0-23285 GCF_013417145.1 Acinetobacter sp. YH16044 | reverse complement strand
GGAATTTATACAGTGTATCCAAATAGCTTGTTGCCATTAAAAGCAAAGAAGCGCTGTAAACTGGATTCCGAACTAAAAATCTATAATCAGGAAATCAATAAAAGAAGAATTGGAATTGAGCATGTATTTGGCAGTTTGAAAACCTTCAAAATTCTTGCTGAGCGATATCGCAATCGAGGCAAAAGACTAGCATTAAGATTCAATCTAATTGCTGGAATTTATAACTTGGAGCTGAGTGAAAAATGACTTATGAAAGAAATCTACTATATGATTATTTAGCAAAACACCAGCAAGTGCCTAAAGTGACTGGGGTTGAGCTGAATCCAAAAATGGTGGAATTTTGCCAAAGTGTTGCGCAGCAGTCGAATTTCGTCCAACTGGATTTTTTCCAAGGCGATGTTCGTACGTATGCGCCTGAGCGCTTAGATGTCATGATTGCGCTGCACGCCTGTGATGTGGCAACGGACTTTGCGATTCATACCGGCATTCGATTAAATGCGCAAATGATCATGTGTGCGCCGTGTTGTCATAAAGAACTGCGTCCGCAATTGAAAGCGCCGCAAGTACTTGCACCGATGTTGCAATTTGGTATTCATGCAGGTCAGCAAGCAGAAATGCTTACTGACACGATTCGTGCACTTTTATTGAAAGCATATGGTTATGAAACCAAAGTCTTTGAATTTGTGGCACTTGAGCATACCAGTAAAAATAAAATGATCTTGGCAACCAAACGTGCAGACTATGTCGAGCCTGATCAAGCGGTATTGGCGCAGATCCAAGCTTTAAAAGACATGTATGGCATTCAAAAGCATTCCTTGGAATTATTGTTAAATGATCAATGGGACCAGCAAGATATTGGCTGTAAATGCTAAAGGATGAAGGGATGCAGCAGTTAAATATTCAATTCGGTCCGTGGGAGCAACTGGCATCTGCAGCTCGGCCGATACGTGAACAGGTCTTTATTTTAGAACAGCAGATATCGCCCGAAGATGAATGGGATGCAGAAGATGAGATTTCACTGCATTTTATTGTTCATGATGGGATGAAAGCTATTGCAACTGCACGTTTGTTGAAAAATAACAGTATAGGTCGTGTTGCTGTTTTAAAGGCTCATCGCGGTCAGGGGATTGGTAAAATCTTGATGCAAGCCATCATTCAACAAGCGACATTAGAGCAACGTGAATATTTAAAACTATCTTCACAAGTGCATGCTATCCCTTTTTATGCAGCGTTGGGTTTTGTTGTTGAAGGTGATGAATATTTAGATTGTGGTATTCCGCATCAAGATATGTATATGGCTTTGGCTTAAATACTTAAAATTGGACAGCTATAAATAAAAAACGCTTAATATTTTAAGCGTTTTTTATTTGCATAGATTGGGTCAAAGCTTAGTGACCATGATCATTCGATGCAGTAGGTTCAGGGCTCATGTCATCCATATGTGCATGTTGTTCTTCGGTCATCTGCATATCTGCTGCAGTCGGTGCAGATGCTTCACGAGCTGCTTGATCAGCTTGCGCCTTTTTCAACGCTTCTTCTGACATCACAGGGGCATTTTTAAATGCATGCTGTTGAGTATTGTCTTTTTTCTGTTGGCTCGGCATATAGTCTGGTTCATTGGTCACAGCAAGCCAGAAAATACCCATGAATAGCGCACCTAAAATACAGAAGATAATCAGTGCTTTCCAGCCCCATGGTGATTTTTCAGGAGAAGTATGATCTGTCATAACAAGCTACTCAATCGGATAAAAAGAAATCAAAAAACTTGTTACTTTATAACATAAAACAGATGAGAGTTCGCGTAAAATCTAGACTTGTTTGCAAACACGCGACTGCGAAGGAAAATCAAAAGGAGCCGAAGCTCCTTTTGATGTGATTGAACAGCAAAATTTGCATGCTCAAAATGAATAATTAAATCTTCTCAGCTTTCGCCACTTTGTCTTTCAGCAATTGCGGTGCTTTGAAGCGTTCGCCATATTTTGCTTCTAGTGTATTGGCACGAAGTAACGCTTTTTCCAAACCATATTGATTTAAAAATTGAAGTGCACCACCTGTCCAGGGGGCAAAACCAATCCCGAAGATTGAACCGATATTGCCATCGACAGTCGATTCCAAAACACCTTCTTCTAGGCAGCGTAAGGTATCGAGTGACTGTACAAACAGGAAGCGGTCAATCATTTCCTGTTCAGAAATAGCATTATCTTTCTGCCATTTGCTCAAGCCATCCCAGAGATGCTTTTTACCGCCTTCAGGGTATTCATAAAAGCCTGCGCCGGCAGCTTTACCTTTGCGTCCGAACTCATGAATCATCGTCTGAATCACCTCATCCGCACCTGAACGTGGTAGGTCTTTGCCTTCAGCTTGTAGGGCTTTACGGGTCTCGGCCGCAACATGCTCAGACAACGTTAAAGACACTTCATCTTGAATCGCCAATGGGCCTACAGGCATGCCAGCTTTTAGTGCAGCCATTTCAATGCGGGCAGGGTGTACGCCTTCAGCCAATAGACGTAAACCTTCTTGCACAAAGGTGCCAAAGACACGGCTAGTAAAGAAGCCACGACTGTCATTCACCACAATTGGTGTTTTACCAATTTGCTGTACATAGTCATAGGCTTTGGCTAAGGTTTCAGCCGAGGTGTTTTTACCTTTAATAATTTCGACCAATTGCATTTTGTCGACAGGACTAAAGAAATGCAGACCGATAAATTTAGCTTGATCTTGAGATGCATTGGCTAAACCTGAAATAGGCAAAGTAGAGGTATTGGATGCAAAAATGCCGCTATCTGCCAGATAGGTTTCTGTTTCTTGCGTCACTTTGGCTTTCAGTTCGACATTTTCAAACACAGCTTCAATGATCAAGTCACAGCCTTGTAGGTCGGCAGCATCTGCAGTGGCATGAATCAGTCCTAAAACTTGATCACGTTTTTCTGCACTTAAACGACCTTGAGATACTTTTTTATCTAGCAGTTTTTGGCTATAGGCTTTACCTTTTTCAGCTGCTTCAACAGAAACATCTTTGAGTACAACTGCAATGCCTTTTGATGCCGTGGCATAAGCGATGCCTGCACCCATCATGCCTGCGCCTAAAATGCCGACTTTAGTGGCTTGCCATTTCGCGACGTCTTTTGGACGGCTTGCACCTGACTTAATGGCGTTAAGACCATGCCAAAAGGTGCCGATCATGTTTTTAGAAATTTGACCAGTTGCAAGGTAAGTAAAATAACGTGATTCAATCGTGAGCGCCGTATCGACATCGACTTGAGCACCTTCAACCGCTGCTGACATTATGGCTTCAGGCGCAGGGTAACAGCCCTTGGTTTTGTCACGCAGCATAGCAGGGGCAATGGCGAGCATTTGCGCCACAGTTGGAGTCGATGGTGTGCCGCCCGGAATTTTATAGCCTTTTACATCATAGGGCTGCTGTGATTTTGGATTGGCTTTGACCCACGCAATGGCTTTGTCCATCAATTCTTCAAGGTCATTAGCTGTGTCTTGAATCAGCCCTAATGATTTGGCTTTTTCGACACCAATTTGTTTGCCTTCCATTAAGAGTGGAAATGCATTTTGCAGACCCAATAAACGTACCATACGGACGATACCGCCACCGCCCGGCAGTAAGCCTAAGGTCACTTCAGGTAAGCCAAATTTAGCCTTAGCATCATTAAGCGCAATACGATAATGACAGCCGAGTGCTAACTCCCAGCCACCGCCAAGCGCTGTGCCATTTAAGGCTGCAACAACAGGAATGCCACGGGTTTCGATATAACGTAGTTTGGCTTTCATCTCTTCAATCATATTGAAGAATTCAGTTGCATGCTCAGGTGTAGCTTGAATCAGTTCGTCTAAGTCGCCGCCGGCAAAGAAGGTTTTTTTTGCGGAACGGAAAATAATCCCTGCAATATTTTCATCTGCTTGCAGTTTGTCTACCGTTTCAGCCAGTGCAGCACGGAAATCTGCATTCATGGTGTTGGCAGATTGGTTTGGAGAATCTAAAGTTAAAATGACGATATTGTCGGCATTTTTTTCAAATTGAATTGCGCTCATTTTTATTCTCCTTATACCAACTCAATAATCGTTGCGATGCCCATACCGCCACCCACGCAAAGTGTTGCTAAGCCGCGTTTTTTACCTTGGCGTTCCAGTTCATCCATCAGGGTGCCTAAAATCATGGCGCCTGTTGCACCCAGCGGATGTCCTAATGCAATTGCACCGCCATTCACATTGACTTTGGCAGGGTCAACCTTGAGTTCGGTAATAAAACGCATCACGACTGCTGCAAAAGCTTCGTTCACTTCAAATAGGTCAATATCATCAATGGTTAAGCCAGCTTTAGCTAAGGCTTTACGTGCAGCAGGTGCAGGGCCAGTCAGCATAATGGTTGGGTCTGCACCCACCAATGCAGTGGCAAGCACTTTGGCACGCGGTTTTAGGCCTTGTTCTTTGATCGCTTTTTCAGAGGCAAGCAATACTACGGCAGCACCATCAACAATGCCCGATGAGTTCCCTGCATGGTGTACATGGTTGACTGCGCCGACTTCAGGATATTTTTGCAAGGCGATGGCATCAAAGCCCATTTGCCCCATCATGGCAAAACTTGGGTTGAGCTTGCCTAAGCCTTCTGCTGTGGTCGTTGGTTTAATAAATTCATCTTTGGCTAAAACTGTCACGCCTGCTTTGTCTTTAACAGGAACGACAGATTTGTCAAAATAACCCTTGGCTTGGGCTGCTGCGGCTTTTTGCTGAGAGTTCGCTGCAAAGGCATCCACATCTGCTCGGCTATAACCGTCAATGGTGGCAATTAAATCTGCCCCAATGCCTTGTGGAATAAAATCACAGGCCATATTGGTTTCAGGGTCGAGCGCCCAAGGGCCGCCATCTGAGCCCATTGGCACACGAGACATCGACTCAACACCGCCAGCAACTACAAGGTCTTCCCAGCTAGAGCGGACTTTTTGCGCTGCCATATTGACGGCTTCTAAACCTGAGGCGCAAAAACGGTTGATCTGAACACCTGCCACATCATTGTCCCAACCTGCTGCAATGGCTGCGGTTTTGGCAATGTCCGCACCTTGGTCACCAATGGGGGTCACGCAGCCCAGTACAATGTCGTCTACTGCAGCGGTGTCAAATTGATGTCGGTTTTGTAATTCGTTCAATAAACTGGTCAGTAGGCTAATCGGTTTAACGGCATGTAGTGAACCGTCTTTTTTTCCTTTGCCGCGCGGTGTGCGAATGGCATCAATGATGTAAGCCTCGCTCATAATCCTGTCCCTATGATCTATAAATTTTTATTGGTTTTTTGAGTGTACGGATTAATCAAGCCGGTGCAATGATGAGAACGGGCGAGTCGTTTGATATTTTTGGTCAACGCTTGCTGCTGAATAAGATAAAAATCAACCTGCACATTGAAAGCGAGGATCGGTTAAGATCAGTTGCTATCGATTCAGTACATATTGAAGATCTGCTTATGCATAAAAATGTGAAGCGAGTGTTGAAAGGTCTGGCTTGGCTTGTTTTTGCAGGCTGCTTAGGTTTTGTATGCTTGATCGGTTTTTATATTTATATGATCTATGGCATTCATCCTTCAGATGAAGGGACTGGCGGCTTAGCCTGTGAGTATGATCGAAATGATCATGTAACCAAGGCAGAAATGTATCGGATACAGGATGGCAAACGCGTGATCACGCCCGTCGATCCATTGCTTTGTCAAAAACAACGTGCAGATTTTCCGAAATAAAAAAACCTGATCGAGATCAGGTTTTAGAGAATGCTATTTTTGAATATTGCTTAATGATAACCATGTAATTGGCGATATAGGCCTGGTGTTACACCGGTCCACTTTTTAAAGGCACGGTGGAAAGTACTGGTTTCACTAAAACCGACTTGCTGTGCAACATCTTCAAGCGTTAAGTCTGGATTAAGCAATAAGTGAATTGCAGCATCACGACGTAAGGCATCTTTCACACCTTGGTAGCTCTTACCTTCAGCGGCTAAACGACGACGTAGTGTTTGCGGCGATAGATACAGCATTGAAGCAACATCGTTCAAGGTTGGCATTTCTTCGCCAATTTGACTCTTCAGCACATCACGGATACGAGATGTTAATGAATTAGTATTTTTAAATTTAACCAATAACTGTGCAGGAGCCGCTTTTAAGAATTCTTCAAGCGTTTCTTCGTTTTGACGAATGGGTAAATCTAAATAATCCGCTGCAAATGTAATTTCAGTTCGTGGTGTATCAAACTGCATGACAGGTGCAAAAAACAAGGCATCATATTCGTCAGCATGTTCAGGACGTTCATAACCGAAGTGAACACGCTCTAAAGGCAGACGACGTTCAATCAACCAAGAAGCGAGACCATGCCAAATCATCAGCATACTTTCTGTAATGAAATGGTCTGGGTCCATAGATTTTGGAATTTGAGGAACTAAACGTGCTTCGTGCTTATCACGTTCTAGTGTCACCGACCATTCATCGCCAAACAGTTTGTAGAACTGCGAAGACAATTCGAGTGCATCACCGAGGGTTTTTGCATGAATAATCAATTGGCACATAATGGCAAAAGTACCCAAGCGGCGCGGTTGAATATCAAAACCGACATGTTCGTCTTGAGTCACCATCCACAACATTTTAATAAAACGTGTGTATTGTTCAGGTGAAATACGCGCTTTGGGTTGGCGTAGAAGTTCAGCCTCAATGCCAACATGAGACAATAAAGTTTCGACATCCATGCCGAGACGTTTCACACCAGTTAAGGCTGCGTTGACGAAATGGATACTGATCGTATCACGACTCATGTTTAATCCTTCAGTCTCTTTAATGTTCACAAATGTTTGACCTAAATGACGCTAAAAAAAGAAATCATGGCAATTTACAACAGCGGTTTTGCCATTTTTACATGGTAAATTGCCGAAACTATCAAGGTAAATGGCTGAACATGACATTGTTTTAATCATTTTATATTTCTACCATGGATAAAAAATCTACACAATTAGAGAAAAATATCCATGGAAGCTGCTTTAAAAGGATTGAAAGTACTCGACTTTTCGACATTACTCCCAGGGCCATTTGCGACCTTGTATTTGGCTGACATGGGTGCGGAAGTTGTGCATATTGAGTCACCGACGCGTCCCGATCTGGTTCGTTTGATGCCACCTTATGCCAATGGGCAAGCCACAGCGCATAGTTATTTAAATCGCAATAAACAATCCATCGCATTAGATTTAAAAGATCCGAAAAGTATTGAATTGATCAAAGCCAAAATTTCAGATTTTGATATCGTGGTAGAACAATTTCGTCCAGGTGTCATGCAACGCTTGGGTTTGGATTATGCAGTTTTGGCCGAAATTAATCCGCGACTTATTTACTGCTCGATTACGGGTTATGGTCAAACTGGGCACTACAAAGACCGTGCAGGGCATGACATCAACTACTTGGCTTTATCGGGTATTTCAGGTCATAGCGGACGCCAAGACAGTGGCCCGCCACCGATGGGGATTCAAATCGCCGATGTAGCAGGCGGATCAATGCATGCAATTACTGGCATCTTAGCTGCGGTGATTGAGCGTTACCGTAGCGGTTTAGGACAATATATTGATATTTCCATGACCGATTGTGCCGTCGCATTGAACAATATGGCTGCAGCTGGCGTATTGGCTGCCAATGCGGTAACCGCCGCAGAAACTGCATATCTGAATGGCGGAAGTTTCTATGACTATTATCGAACCCAAGATGGTCGTTATCTGTCTATAGGTGGTTTGGAGCCACAGTTTTTACATGGATTGGCGCAAATTCTAGATTTACCCGCTTTAGCAACGCAAGGCATGTCATTTGATCCGCAAGACCAAACTGAAATTAAGCATGCAATTGCCCGAAAAATACTAACCAAAACATGGGCTGAGTGGAAAAAGATTTTTGCCTCTCAAGATGTCTGTGTGGAACCAGTTTTAAGTTTGGACGAAGCTCTAAATTCACAATTGGCCCAAGAGCGGCATTGGTGTGTTGAAGTTCCGCTACAAGAAGGCGACACAATGACACAAACTCAACTGGCATGTCCGATTAAATTTTCTAGATCAGCATTGATTTATACCCATGTGGGTAAAACTTTAGGTGCGGATAATTGGTTATGAATGGTATAAAAAAAGGTGATAAGTTGAACAATAAAACCTTTAAAATCTCTTAATTAGATAAACATCTATGTAAATATTGAGAGTTGTTAACAAAAAAATAAATAAATTATACAAATGTGAGAGTATTATATGAGCTATTAACACAATTGGTATATAGGTCTCCAAATGAAAATAGCTGTGAGTAAACTTGGATCTTTATATCTTAGCCTCGGCATAATGCTTGCGGGTTCAGCAACCCAAGCGGCAACTACTGCAGATGCTTTCAGTTCTGAAAGCCCATGGATGTTCGGTGATTGGAACGGTCAACGAACAGCGCTTCAACAGAAAGGTTACGATTTTAGTTTTAGTTATGGTGGCGAATTAGCCACTTTGTTAGATGCAAAGCATGCTTCTGGTCATGGCACTGAATATGCGGACCAATTCGCGATCGGGGCACATCTCGATTTAGAAAAAATTGCGGGTTGGAAAGATACCGAAGCACAAATCAATATCACTGAACGTAATGGTCGTTCATTGTCTCAAACTTCAGATGCATTAAATGGTCATTTAAGTGCAACACAAGAAGTGTGGGGTCGTGGTCAAACTTGGCGTTTGACTGATTTTTGGATCAAGAAAAAATTCTTAGACCAAAAATTAGATATTAAAGTCGGTCGTTTGGGTGAAGGTGAAGATTTCAACAGCTTTGACTGTGACTTTCAAAACTTAGCACTTTGTGGTTCACAAGTGGGTAACTGGGTCGGTGACCAATGGTACAACTGGCCAGTCAGCCAATGGGCTGCTCGCGTGAAATATAACATTCAGCCTGAACTCTATGCACAAGCCGGGGTTTATGAATACAACCCTGAAAATCTAAAACGTGGTAAAGGTTGGAACTTGAGTACCGATGGCTCAAAAGGTGCGATTATTCCTGCTGAAGTAGTGTGGACTCCAAAAGTGGGGACACAAAAGCTTCCGGGTGAATACCGTGCAGGTTACTACTACAGTACCGCTGATGCCGATGTCATTGATAGCCCAATAAATGAAAAAGATCACCATCAAGGTGGTTGGATTGTGGCGAAACAACAACTGACAGCACACAAAGACGATGCCTCACGTGGCTTAAGCGGTTTTGTGAATGTGACTGTGCATGACTCAGACACCAACAATGTGAGTGATATGCAAAACATTGGCTTGGTCTACAAAGGTGCATTTGATGCACGTCCTCAGGATGAAATTGCGATTGGTTTAGGTCGTATCAGCATTAATGATGATGTGAATGATGCCAATATTGCCAATAACAGCGTTGATGCACGCGGTCTACAAAGTGAAGAGTATGACGCAGAAATTTACTACGGTATTCATGCAGCAAACTGGCTGACTATTCGTCCAAATATTCAATATATCCGTCACGTCGGTGCTTACAAAAATGGTGAGAATGCGTGGGTCGGCGGTATCAAATTTCAAACAGCATTTTAATTGATGTCAAATTAGAGTTCTTATAAAAGCAATTCGGTAATTCTGAGAAAAATTACGATATTTTCCCTTGAATTGTTTTTGTAACAACTTCTCTTTGCGACATAAAAACGGTGGTGTGTTGAATGTGTTTCACGCACCAAATACAACATTCGACAATAGAGGTGGTCAACATGAGCAACCCATCTACTGGAACTGGGATGCGAACATTTACCGTCGTTGTGATGGCAATTTTCGCCTTAGTTCTATTGATTGGTGGTATCTGGCTGGCAGTCCTTGGCGGTTCTTGGTACTACATTATCGCCGGCCTGTTAATGCTGGCTTCAGCAATATACTTAAGAAAAATTCAAAACAGTTCTTTATACATTTATGCAGCGTTGATGCTGGGTACAGTGATTTGGGGACTTTGGGAGGCAGGTTCTGACTTTTGGGCACTTGCACCGCGTTTTGATATTTTAGGCTTATTGGGCCTTTGGTTACTGATTCCTGCCGTGACACGCGGTATGGAAAATGGCAAAACTGCGAAAATTACATTATCAGGCACACTGGTGATTGCGATTATCGTGATGATCTATTCAATTTTTAATGATCCACAAGAAATTCACGGTGAAATTAAAAATGCACAACCTCAAACAGCCAAAGCGATTGAGGGTATTGCTCCTGAAGATTGGCCTGCCTATGGTCGTACACAAGGTGGTGTACGTTATTCTCCACTTACCCAAATCAATAGCGACAACGTTAAAGATTTAGAAGTAGCATGGACTTTCCGTACAGGTGAGTTACCAACAGAAAATGACTCAGGTGAAACCACAAACCAAGTCACTCCGATTAAAGTCGGCAATGACATGTTTATGTGTACAACTCACCAACGTTTAATTGCACTTGATCCTGCGACAGGTAAACAAAAATGGGCATTCGATCCTAAACTTAAAGCGGACAATACCTATCAACATTTAACATGTCGTGGTGTGTCTTATTTTGACGCTGCAAATACCACTCAGTTTGCAAAAAGCTTAGAGAACAAACGCTCGACTTCAACTGAATGTCCGCGCAAAGTGATCTTGCCTGTAAATGATGGTCGTTTGGTTGCAGTCAATGCTGACACAGGTAAAGCATGTAGTGATTTTGGTCATAACGGCGAAGTCGATCTACAAAAAGATATGCCTTATCCGTATCCGGGCGGTTATATCCCAACTTCACCTCCAGTGGTTACTGGCACAACCATTGTGATTGGCGGTTCAACAACTGATAACTTCTCGACTAAAGAGCCATCTGGTGTCATCCGTGGTTATGATGTTAATACTGGTGAATTATTATGGATCTTTGATACGGGTGCACAAGACCCGAATGCTATGCCTGGCGAAGGAAAAACCTTCTCTGTTGCTTCTCCAAACGCATGGGCACCTTTAGCATATGATGAAAAATTAGATATCGTCTATGTTCCAACAGGTGTGGGTACTCCGGATATCTTCGGTGGTCACCGTACGCCTTTAGATGAACGTTATGCAAACTCAATGCTTGCGATTAATGCATCGACTGGTAAATTGATTTGGAACTTCCAAACCACACATCATGATTTGTGGGATATGGATGTACCATCACAACCTTCATTGGCAGATATCAAAGATAAATCAGGTAATACTGTTCCTGCGATCTATGTCTTAACCAAAACAGGTAATGCATTCGTCCTTGACCGTCGTACTGGTAAAGCGATTGTGCCAATCACCGAAAAAGCGGTTCCACAAACTG
The DNA here is from genome assembly GCF_013417145.1 of Acinetobacter sp. YH16044. Lineage (NCBI taxonomy): Bacteria > Pseudomonadati > Pseudomonadota > Gammaproteobacteria > Moraxellales > Moraxellaceae > Acinetobacter > Acinetobacter sp. YH16044. The sequence continues at coordinate 11,954 of NZ_VPEK01000035.1, read as the reverse complement.
TAAAACGTGGTCCACAAACTAAAGGTGAGCATTATTCTGCAACTCAACCATTCTCTGATTTTGATTTAGCACCAAAAGATAAATTGACTGATAAACAAATGTGGGGTGCCACTATGTTTGACCAGTTGATGTGTCGTGTGTATTTCAAATCATTAAACTACGACGGTATTTATACACCACCTTCTGAAAATGGCACATTGGTATTCCCAGGTAACCTTGGGGTATTTGAATGGGGTGGTATGTCGGTGAACCAAGACCGTCAAGTTGCTGTGATGAACCCAATTGGCTTGCCATTTGTGACTAAGTTGATTCCTACAGATCCAAACCGTGAGCAAACTGCGAAAGGTGCGGGTACTGAACAAGGCGTGCAACCGATGTATGGCGTACCTTATGGGGTGGAAATTAAAGCATTCTTGTCACCACTTGGCTTACCTTGTAAACAACCTTCATGGGGCTTTACTGCGGGTGTAGATTTAAATACACATGAAGTGATCTGGAAAAAACGTATAGGTACAATTCGTGACAGTTTACCGAAATTGTTCCAATTACCTGCTGTGAAAATTGGTGTACCGGGTCTTGGTGGATCAATCTCGACTGCTGGTAATGTCATGTTTGTAGGCGCAACACAAGATAACTATATCCGTGCAATCAATGTAACGAATGGTGATACTTTGTGGGAAGGTCGTCTACCAGCAGGTGGTCAAGCGACTCCAATGACTTATGAAGCAAATGGTAAACAATATGTTGTGATCATGGCTGGTGGTCATGGTTCATTTGGTACAAAACTTGGTGATTACCTTGTTGCGTATGCTTTACCAGATAAAAAATAAGTGATTTTACATCGCTAAATAAAAAGCCCGATTTATCGGGCTTTTTATTGGCTGAAATTCTTTATGTAAATTCATGCTAAGTAATAGAAAAATAATTCAATATATTAATAAATAAAAAGTAAAGGACCGAAATCCGCTATATCAGTGAAATTGCGACAGTCTTATCAATAAAATCGCTATTAAATATGTAAAAAACGCATTTTCTTGATAGATAAAATCTCGTTATGCTGTGCATTGTTATAATAGAAATTACTAGCTGTACGCCATGTATTTATATACTGATTTTGACCAGCAACTGGTTAATGAACGTGTTGCACAGTTCCGTGATCAAACGGAACGTTATTTAGCAGGTAAATTGACGGAAGATGAATACCGTCCACTGCGTCTTCAAAACGGCCTTTATGTACAACGTTATGCACCGATGCTACGTATTGCAGTACCTTATGGCCTGATGAATTCTAAACAATTACGTAAAATTGCGTCATTGGCTCAGGACTATGACCGTGGTTATGCGCACGTATCTACTCGTCAAAACATTCAGTTTAACTGGCCTGCACTAGAAAATGTGCCTGATATGTTACAAGAGCTCGCATCTGTTCAAATGCATGCGATTCAAACTTCGGGTAACTGTATTCGTAACACAACCACTGACCAATATGCAGGTGTGGTTGCGGGTGAAATTGCTGACCCACGCCCAACGTGTGAATTGATTCGTCAATGGTCAACTTTCCACCCAGAATTCGCTTTCTTGCCACGTAAGTTCAAGATTGCAGTTTCAGCACTGGAAGAAACTGATCGTGCGGCAACGTCTTTCCATGATATCGGTGTGTATATCGTGAAAAATGAAGCAGGCGAGATTGGCTATAAAATCAAAGTTGGTGGTGGTTTAGGCCGTACACCAGTGATTGGTAGTTTTATTCGTGACTTCTTGCCACGTGAAGATTTGATTGCTTATTTAGAAGCGGTACTTCGTGTATACAACTTACACGGTCGTCGTGATAACAAATATAAAGCACGTATCAAAATTTTGGTGAAAGCATTAACACCAGAAGTATTTGCAGAGAAAGTGGAAGCTGAATTTGCACATACCATCAAAACTTTAAAAATTGATGCTGATACCTTGGCGAAAATGGATGAGAACTTCACACCATTTGATTACCAAGATTATGCGGATGAAGATTTTGCAGAGCAATTTGCCGCAGAGCCGAAATTTAAACAATGGTTCAACATCAACACCAATGCACATAAAGTCAAAGGTTACCGCATCGTTACGATTTCTTTGAAACGTGCGGGTATTGCACCGGGCGATATGACTGTTGAAGAAATGAACCTGATTGCTGACTTGGCTGACAAATATACCTTTGGTGAGTTCCGTACCACACATGAGCAAAACATTGCGCTTGTTGATGTACCGCAAAAAGATTTGTTTGATCTATGGAAAATCCTTGATCAACATAATCTTGCACGTGCGCATATTGGGTTCTTAACCGACATCATTTGCTGCCCAGGTGGTGATTTCTGTTCATTGGCAAATGCGAAATCGATTCCAATTTCTGAAGCGATCTCTCGTCGTTTTGATGACTTAGATACCATTTACAATTTAGGTAAATTGGATCTGAACATCTCTGGTTGTATGAATGCATGTGGTCACCACCATGTCGGTAATATCGGTATTTTAGGTGTAGATAAAAAGGGTGCTGAGTTCTATCAAATCACTTTGGGTGGTAATGCCGACCATGATGCATCAATTGGTGACATCTTAGGCCCATCATTTGCAGCCGAAGTTGTACCAGACATCATTGAAGAAATCTTAAATACTTATCTAGACCTTCGTGCTGAAGGCGAAGAGTTTATTGATACTTACCGCCGTGTTGGCATCCAACCATTTAAGGAGCGTGCATATGCTTAATACAGCACTACAAGTCCTCTCTAAAGATGGCTCGATTGCAGACAATACTTACCAAGTCATTGGTGAAGATGGTGTGTTGCCACAAGGTGACGTGGTTTTAACAGTTGAGCAGTTAGATCAACTTGCGAATGTGTCTGGTAAAAAAGCACTTTTCGTAACGGTGGATGCTTCACCTGAAACCAATGAATTCCCGCTTGACCAGTTAGATGCCATTTTCATCGAATTTGCCGGTTTTAATGATGGTCGTGGCTATTCATTTGCTGCATTGTTACGTCGCCAAGGTTTCCAAGGAGAACTACGTGCGACAGGTGATGTATTCAAAGACGTGTTGAACTACATGAAGCGTTCAGGTTTCGATACTTTTGTGGTGAAAGAAGGTAAAGATATTGCTGAAGCTGCTGCTGGCTTAGGTGATTTTACCAATCCATACCAAGCTTCAACTGCTGTGCCGCAAGCGCGTTATCAAACAGGCGCTTAAGTACCTTGATTGACTAAAAAAGCCTCCTTTTGGAGGCTTTTTTATTGATCGAAATACTTTTAATGAGTGATTATTCGTTTTCAAGCTGGCAATTGATCATCCATTTAATGCCGAACTGATCGGTAAATGCGCCATAGAGTGCACCCCAAAAGGTCTTTTCGAGAGGCATTTCTATAGAGCCTCCTTTGGACAATGCATCAAACAGTCATTTGGCTTCAGCTTGTTCACTGCTGTCTAAATTAATCGAAATATAGTGATTGCTGCCTAAGGTAAAGGGTTGATTGGATTGCGCACAGAATTGTTCGTTGACATCTGAGGCCATCAGCACGGTAAATTCATTGATCGACAGGGAAATATGCATAATCTTTTGCAGTTCTGTATCGGATAGTGAAATGCCATCCTCAGCAGGCATATCACCATAACGCATCACATTGAGGAATTCTCCACCAAGTACAGAGCGATAAAAATTAAAAGCTGCTTCGGTATTGCCTTGAAAATTCAAGTAGTGATTGAGCTGCATAATGGTCATCCATTTTTTATTATGTCGACATTTATTTTAAGAGCCTTTGCTGACCTGTATGTGAACAATTTATGTCTAAAATGTAAGCATAAAAAATCCCTCTTACAGAGGGATTTTTCAGTCTCCCTCCTTTATTAAAGGAGGGGTTAGGGGAGGATTAAAGAATATTCCCTCTAAATCACTCTTTGCGAAGGGAGTCTACAGAGGATTAAAGCAACTCAATCGCCACAGCAGTTGCTTCACCACCACCGATACATAGCGCTGCAATACCGCGCTTACCTCCTGTCCGTTTTAATGCATGGATCAGCGTTAGGATAATACGTGAACCTGTAGAACCAACAGGATGTCCAAGCGCACAAGCACCACCGTTGATATTTACTTTTTCAGCATCTAATTTAAATTCATCAATTGGGCACATCGTGACCATGGCAAAGGCTTCATTGATTTCCCATAAATCGACATCAGCAACATTCCAACCCGATTTATCTAGAACTTTTTGAATTGCGCCTACAGGTGCAATGGTAAACTCGGATGGATGCTGTGAATTTGATGCATAAGCCACAATTTTCGCGAGCGGATTTAAACCTTTTGCTGAAGCTTGATCTGCAGAAGTTAAAACTAAAGCGGAAGCACCATCAGAAATAGAACTGGCATTGGCAGCGGTAATCGTTCCATCTTTAGCAAATGCAGGGCGCAGCGTTGGAATTTTTTCGATATTGGCGTTAAAAGGTTGTTCGTCTTTATCGATAATCACTTCACCTTTACGACTCGAAACAGTGACAGGCACGATTTCGTCAGCAAAATAACCCTCAGTAATTGCAGTTTGTGCACGTTTAAGCGAGCGAATGGCGAAGTCATCCATTTGTTCACGTGTATAGCCTTTGGTATTTGCCATATCCTGCGCAAAAGAACCCATGAGTCGGCTCGTTTCTGCATCTTCTAGGCCATCTAAGAACATATGATCTTTAACGTCACCGTGGCCCATACGGTAGCCAGCTCGTGCTTTGGTCAAAACATACGGCGCATTGGTCATTGATTCCATACCACCTGCAACTACGACTTGAGCTGATCCTGCCTTGATCATATCCGCCGCTTGCATAACAGCTTTCATACCTGAACCACACAGCTTATTGATGGTTACGGCACCAGTTGAATCTGGAAGACCGGCTTTACGCATCGCTTGACGGGCAGGACCTTGTTTCAGACCAGCCGGAAGTACACAGCCCATAATGACTTCTTCAACATCTGTCGGTTGTATACCCGCGCGTTCGATGGCTGCTTTAATCGTAACTGCGCCTAATTCTGGTGCAGTGACAGCGGCTAAACTCCCTTGAAAACCACCCATTGCTGTACGGGCACCATTCACGATGACGATATCAGTCATTACATGTCTCCATTTTCTTATACATTTTGAATACGTCAGCAGTATAAGTAAAATTGAACAGGAATAAAGCAAATTTAAAAAGCTGTTTTGTACTCGCCGGTTCTCAAATTAGCAACTGGCTGGGTTTTCAAATCGGATATGTCCCATTCGACTTAAGACCGCTCGGATCGGTTGAAGCGTTGATTTCGAACAGTAGTAGAAACTGCCATTTGAACCATTGGGTAAACCGGAGCTGGCCTGAAAGGTTAGACTTGGAATGTGTAGAGTTCCACGCCAAGAGAGGTCCCCATATTTTAAGTTGAGTTTATCTTGCAGTAATATTTTTTCATTTGCGTCGACTTGACGGTTTTTATTACTGTCAATAAATATGATCAGACCACTGTTCCAGTTGTTAGGTTGGCAAAGTTTAAAGTCAAGACTAGGACAAATCACAATATTGGAGTGATAAATTGTGGCCTGAGCCCGTGCGAAAGCATTGTGATTCTGAATAGTCAATTTGATGTTATTCGCTTCGCGCTGCGCCATTAAATTGTTGAAATGTGGTAAAGCTATCGTCACGATAATGACCATAATCGCAATTGAGACCAAAAGTTCAAATAAAGTAAAGCCGGTTTCTTTGTTGTAAGGCATTGATTTAATCCAAAATTTAATATTATTTTTATATGTCTAATGTAATATGTGTTTTTAATGGCGATATTAATTTTGAGTATAGAATTTTATTACTCAATTTTAGATAAAGCTGTTAAAATGAAAATAGCAAGTGACAATAGGCGATTCACTGCTCAAAATTGAGTAAAAATTTACCGAATTACAACGGAAATTGTAAGTAATTTTGTCAATAATTTACTTGATTAGATTAATCAAGCACTTGGAAAAAGAATAAAGTGTTTGTATGATTCAGCGTGAATAGCTTAAAAAAAAAACTGGGGTATAAGAAAGCCTATCTCAGGATAGCCAATTTTTCGGCTTGAGCTTGAACAACAATTGTTATCTCTGGAGGATAAATCCATGAAAATGAGTCGTATTGCATTAGCAATGCTCGTAGCTGCTCCTTTAGCAGCTGCAAACGCAGGCGTAACTGTTACTCCATTAATGCTTGGTTACACTTTCCAAGATTCTCAACACAACAACAGCCGTGGTAACTTAACTGAAAGTCCTGAGCTACAAGATGACTTGTTTGTTGGTGCAGCACTTGGTGTTGAATTAACTCCATGGTTAGGTTTCGAAGCTGAATATAACCAAGTGAAAGGTGATGTAGACGTTGATTTCGGCGAATACAAACAAACTCAAATCAACGGTAACTTCTATGCTACTTCTGATTTGATCACTAAAAACTATGACAGCAAAGTTAAGCCATATGTATTGTTAGGTGCTGGTCACTACAAATACAAATTTGACGACGTAAATGCTCGTGGTGCTGGCACTGACCGTGGTACTACTGAAGAAGGTACTTTAGGTAATGCAGGTCTTGGTGCTTTCTGGCGCTTAAACGATGCTTTATCTCTACGTACTGAAGCTCGTGCTACTTACAACATCGATGAAGATTTCTGGAACTATACAGCTTTAGCTGGTCTTAACGTAGTTCTTGGCGGTCACTTGAAACCTGCTGCTCCTGTAGTTGAAGTTGCTCCTGTAACTCCAGTTGCTCCAGTTGCTCCAGCTCCTCAAGAGTTGACTGAAGATCTTAACATGGAACTTCGTGTGTTCTTTGATACAAACAAATCTAACATCAAAGATCAATACAAACCTGAAATTGCTAAAGTAGCTGAAAAATTAGGTGAATACCCTAATGCTACAGCTAACATCGAAGGTCACACAGATAACACTGGTCCACGTGCTCTAAACGAACGTTTATCACTAGCTCGTGCTAACTCTGTTAAATCTTCACTTGTTAACGAATACAACGTTGACCCAGCTCGTTTATCTACTCAAGGTTTCGCGTGGGATCAACCGATCGCTGACAATAACACTAAAGAAGGTCGTGCTATGAACCGTCGCGTATTCGCTACGATTTCTGGTAGCCGTACTGTAGTGGCTCAACCTGGTCAAGCTCAATAATTTGAGTTTAACTTCGGTTAGAAAAAAGCGGCTCTTTTGAGTCGCTTTTTTTTATGTCAAAAAATTAAAAAAGAGACTTAAATTTGGCTAAAAGGCACTAACCAAAAAGCGTTATTAACTTTAGAATAATCGTTGGATGTAAATGGATATATCTGTTCAAAGGCAATAAAGCATGTAAAAATTCAAATTATTTGTATGTTAATTAATCATTTGTTTGCCTAAGAGCTTTAATTTAACATACACAGGTTGTGTTTTTATTTTTTATAAAAGTAATTAAAAACAATTATTTACATTTGTCTTATCTACAATTTATAAAAAATGAATATTTATATTTCTCATTAAAAAAATATAATCATCGGGATTCATGATGCAGTTAAGAATTATTCTAAATATAATAATGATTCTTATTCAAGTAAAACTAATCTTGAAATGATGAATAATTTTGCAAAAACACACTTAGTACGTTCTATAACTATGGTGCTGCTCGGTGTTGGAGGGGCTACATCTGTGTTTGCAGCGGATACAACGGTACTTGAGACGATTGAGGTTGAGGTACCTGCAGAAAAGCAACTTGCAAATGGTAAGTTGAAAGCCAATACAGACCTTGGTGCTTTGGGAAATAAAAAAATTGTTGATACACCATTTAGCGTGACGGCATATAGTGAAAAACTGATTGGAGAACAGCAAGCGACCACCGTGGGTGAAGTGCTGAGAAATGATGCGAGTGTTCGTATCACAACAAACCAAGGCCATTTAAACGAAAACTTTAATATTCGTGGCTTTGATGTCAATCATGATGATATTGCACTAAATGGTATCTATGGTATGGCACCTTATGGGCGTGTACCAACTGAATTTTTAGATTCGGTTACTGTATTGAAAGGCCCAAATGCTTTAGTTGCTGGGATGTCACCAGCAGGTGGAGTGGGTGGTGTTGTCATTGCCAAAACTAAGCGTGCAGATCAGCAGAAGACCCAAGTTTCAGCGTCAATGGAAGACGGTGGCTTTTATCAATCAGGCTTTGATGTTTCACGTCGCTTTGGTGCTGAAAAAGAGTTTGGCTTACGTGTGAATGGTGCCTATGGTCAAGGTGAGCACATCATAGAAGGCATGGATGATAAACATGCTTCAGGTGCAATTGATGCTGATTATACAACAGATAAATTGAAACTGAATTTTGATGCGTATGCTGTACGTGATGACCGTAATGGTGGTTCGCCTGCGATGATGGCATTTGGTGTCAAAGATGCTCATGGCCATACCTATAATGGCGTGCTTGCTGCACCTAAAGGCGATACCAATTATTTTAAAAATTTGGAAGGCCATACTGATAGTGAGTTTGTAGGCTTAAGTGGTGAATATGCATTTACACCTGACTTAAATGTTTATGCAGGTGTAGGACATATTGAAAAGGCCTATAGTGGCCATATTTTTGGTACGCGTCTTGTCGTTGGCCAAGCAGATGATCATGCCACATCTCAGTACTATCGTACGGGGTCATCAGAGTCGATTACATCAGCAAATACAGGTATTCAATATAAGTTTAATACGGGTGCTGTAAAACATGCTGTAAATGTTCGAGCTGATTATTTGACCAAAGAAACAGATCAGCATGTTGCGGCAACACAAGAGAAAATTAATTCAACTAATTTGTATGATCCTGATACGACTGTAGGGATGCCTTCTGCGTACCCAGTGGTTAAACCGAATTTAGATAATAAATATACTAGCTATACGGTATCTGATCAGATTTCAATGTTAGATGATAAGTTGCAATTTATTGTTGGTGCACGTTATCAAGATATCGACACAAAGAATTTACAGAAAAATACAGGCTATCAAGACGATAAAATATCCCCAAGCTTAGGTGTTGTGGTTAAACCATTTGGTGAGAATCTTTCTATTTATGCAAACTATGTTGAAGGTCTTTCTGAAGGTGTAACGGTGAATAATGTTGCAGATGCCAACAATAATGTCACCTTTGCGCCATTCCAAACCAAACAATATGAATTGGGTGCTAAATATCAAACAGGTAGTTGGTTAAATACATTTGCACTTTATCAAATTGAAAAACCATCGACGATGTCTTCTGATTATTCTGATGGAAATACAGGTAGTAGTGTCAACCAAATCACAACAGATGATGCAGAAACACGTTCACGTGGCGTCGAGTGGGCATTTTCTGGGGAGATTTATACTGGACTAAATCTGATGGGTAGCTTGGCTTATATTGACGCTGAATATACCAAAGCAGCGGTGAAAAGTGGCGTAACCAATCAAGGTAATACGGTGTATGGTTTTCCTGACTTTACTGCTACACTCGGCTTGGATTATGCAGTGCCGTATGTGGATGGTTTGAATGTCAATGCACGTGCAAACTACGTGAGTGAACAGTACTTAAATGAAACTAATACACTTAAACTGCCAGACTACACAATTTTAGATCTTGGTGCGCGCTATAAAACTCAATTAGGTGGTGTGAACACAACGTTCTTAGCTAATATTGATAACGTGACTGATGAAAAATATTGGGAAGGTATATTTAACTCAGGTTATGCCTTAGTGGGTGGTCCACGTACTTATAAAGTTGGTGTGACTTTTGATTTCTAAGTTAGATTAGTTTTTTAATATAAAAAGCCACCTATTTAAGGTGGCTTTTTTGTTGATGAGTGATTCACGGAATATATTGCTTCACCACACCGTCATCTAGGAGTTGTTGGAAATGCTCAACCACACTGTTTTGAATATCACGGTATTCGATCCCTAATTCTTTCTTGCTCTTATCTGCATTAAAGTAAATTGGGTAACCCATATTGAGTTCAACAAATTTACGTGGGAAACCTGCAAGAGGGCCAAATGCTTTAAAGGCAAACTTCGGTAAGGTATTACGTGGAAAAGGAAATTTATTACCAAAATGCGAGCGTAATATTTTCCCCCATTTCTAATAAACTTAAAGTACCACCGCTAATGATATAACGACCTGATGCTTTAGGGTTTAATGCTGCTTGTACGTGCGCTTCGGCGACATCACGGACATCGACAATTCCATTCCACATTGGTGGAACACCGGCCAAAGTCATACCATTGGCAAACTGTTGTAGAACTTCAACGCTTCCTGACTGTGTTGACGCTGTTAAAGATGGCCCCATGACCAGTGCTGGATTAATACAGACCAGATCCCAACGGTTTTGTGCTTTTTGCATTTCCCACGCTTTGCGCTCAGCCATCACTTTTGAATATGGATAAGGCTGATGCGTCTCAGAGCTAGAAGTGTTCCAATGCGATTCATCAAATTCATTATGCTCGGTCTGTAGAATATCAATGGCATCACCATAAGTTGATGCAATGCTTGACGTTACCACCACTCGCTTAACGGATTCAGTTTTATTTACACTATTGAGTACATTTTCAGTGCCTAAAATAGCCGGATCAATAATGTCTTTTATTGCGTCTTTATAGTTGGTCACTACAAAAGGGGATGCCATATGGATCACAATGTCACAACCTTGCATGGCTGAATCAAATGCACCCTCATCTAATAAATTGGCTTGGAACAGTTTTAAAGTGCCAGTTGTATCAGTTGCAATTTTTTCGAGATGTGCAAATCCTGATGTTTTATTCAGATCACGAACTGTGGCATGTACCGTGTGCCCTAATTCGAGTAAATTTTTGATGACCCAACTGGCAATATAGCCTGTGGCGCCTGTAACGAGTATCGGTGTTGTCTTGGTATTCATGTTCTTCAACTTTAATTGACGCATTTTTTATCATATTGAGAATATTTAGTTTTGTCTTTGATTAATTTGAAAAAATATATTTTTATTATTGAGTTTAATGTGCTCTAAATTCAGCAGAAATCTCATGAGAGCGCTACAAAAGTGATTTTTTATTGATCTTAAAAATGCTCAGATGGGATGAGTGTTGGATAGATGCATATTCTTATGATTATGGGCGCAAAATCTCATAAATAAATGGACAAAGAGTCATATCTAACTTGTGAGCTTTAATTTAAAGCCTAGATCTTAGGTCTAGGCTTCTTCATTTCGTAATAGATGCAGCTTTTGAAAATTTTAATTTTGAATCAGAGATTTCACTTTAAATATGATAAAACCAAAGAATAAAGAAGATTTTGATTGGTATGTAATAAGTGAATTTTTCAGGTGATGTAGAGATTTTTGTATCCTGTCTTGGAACTAAAGAGTCAAGTTCAGATATTTTGAAAGCAGTTATTCTTGTTGCAAGTGAGTTTGACTCATTAGAGACTAATTTCGGTGGAGAAAAGCTATTCTATTGGCAATTTTTAAGAGAGGGGTTACGTTCAGGTTTAATGAACATCAAATACTAGATACCATTTTTATCTAAGTCAAAGAGAATGAAGAATATTACTTATACCCGTTTTTAGAAGATCTGATTATAGGTATTAATCATAAAAGTACGAAGCAATCTGTAGCCAATCTATTTGGCCCCCCCCCCCGAAAGAGAAGGTGACAGTTGGCTTAAATACAGAATATTTGATAACTATTTACATTTTGAATTTGATGATTCATTAGAGTTAAAACAAGTCACAATAGGCAAATGTTGAGACTATTATATTAATTTTTATGTATTTTTTAAAATTTAAGACCTAGACCAGTGCCTAGGTTTTTTCTGTTATTCACCAATTAAAATGTCTATGCGATAAACCATTTAAAATGTCCTGTTTTTAACCACAAGAGTCAAGCACAGGATTTAAGTTTCTTTGTTCAACAACAGCTTTCTGAGCTTTACGACTTGGC
>NZ_VPEK01000034.1:0-24000 GCF_013417145.1 Acinetobacter sp. YH16044 | reverse complement strand
ACTGAGGATCAGAAAGCTTGTTTGAATCGATGTATTTCATCCGCAGATTATGCACGAATGCTAAGAAATCCGGAGTGCAAATATTAACCAAAAAGAAGATCGTTTTTTGATTTATGAAAGAGATCTATTATTTCTTCCCCCATGAAAAAACAAATAAATTATACTCAATAATATCTCGGGGATTAAATAGCCGTTGGTCGAATAGCTAGAGCTATGGATCAAGTGATCATTAAAAAATACATATCCCTTTTGAATCTAGACTTATCTAAAGTTTGAATCAGGCAAATACAAAAATACAGTTCCCAACTCAATGAGAACTGTATTATTAATACTACAAATTGATCGAAATTAAACGGCAAGTACTTTCACAATAATGGTTTGCATGTCTTCATTTTCTTCCGCCAAATAAACACGCTTTAACTCTTTGCTTTTCACTTTGAATTGATGATTTTGATACTGAATTACAGCCGGAATTTGATCAAAATACAGGCTATCTGCGTCTAATTCTTCTTGAAAAAGTGGCGTGCCCAATTGGTAGTCTAGGCTTTTTAATACTACATATTTAACAGTCGTTTTCATTGAAATAAACCTACTTTTGTTACGCTCTTTATTTTAAGTTTTAACATCGTTTTCCTTCCGAAGAAACCTTTATTTCATATTTTCGTACAGCTTCTAAACAATCACGCTATTTTCGTGAATTCCACAACACACAGTACCAACTTAGACTTTTAGTGAAATTACAGGCGAGCGAAATCAATGCTAAAATTTTAAGAATACTAATGATCATTCACCATTCTACTTTGGGGTAAGCACATGCTTAAACAGTGTTGCGATGCTTTAGAACAAAAATCCATGACTATCGCGTTTATCGAGAGTGCAAGCTCTGGTTATTTATGTAGTCAATTTTCAATTTATAAGAATAGTGGTGCAGATATCTTATTAGGTGGACTAGTGAGCTATGATCCATCAATCAAGCGTGAAATTTTAAAAGTAGATCCTCTACTAATAGAAAAATTTACGGCCGAATCCGCAGAAGTGACTCAAGCGATGGCTGAGCAAGGACAACAACTATTTTTACATGCGGACTTTGTGGTGGCCTGCACTGGATTACTCAAACCTGGTGGCAGTGCAACCGTAGAAAAACCCGAAGGTACATTTTATATTTCAATCTTACATGACGGTCGTATCTATAATTATCACTATTTTATTTTAGGTACGGCTTTAGAACGCCTAGATCAGTTAACTGAAAATGTTGCTCACAGTGTATTAGACATCTTAAATGCAGAATAAAACATACATAATCTTCATATTTAAATATCATTTTGCATCGCATACTGTATTCAGGAATTTACTCATCAGGACAAGACAATGCAGCTACGTCATTTCAATGCATTCGCAATTAGCACACTACTGTCCTGCTCTGCTTTGGCGACGGTAGGCGGTCCTCAAAACATTGAGGTTTTAGGTTTTGATAAAAAAGACCAAAAAATCTATTTAATGCGTCATTTTGAAGATGGTCGTGGTCGTTTACCACAATTATATTATTATCAATTAAATAGCAAAAAGCCGACGCAATTAATTACAGTAAAATCTTTATATATTAATCCCAAGACAAAACGGATTGATTACGATCAAGACAGCACCCAGTTTGATAAAGAAATCGCGAAAATAAAAAAGCGTTTAGTCAAATTAACACCAGTAAATAACAATAATGCTCGAATACAGTTATTAACAACCATGAATGGCACTGCAAAATCATGGTATGACCCGAATGAAACCATTGATAAATGGACCTATCAATATCGTGTTAAAAATTCGCAGTATAAAAGCGCTGTACAAAAGGCTGAGACGTATAAAGAAGGTTTAAAAATCTCTAAAACTTATCGTGTAGTGCAAAAACCTTTTTATTTAGTGACTGTTAAATATTTAGGGATTCCATTTGAAACGGGATATAGCGTTGAAGATCCGGTTTTACTAACCAAATAGATTGTTAACACAAATAACAAATAATAAAAAAGCCTCTTTAGAGGCTTTTTTATTTCACTTTAAAATTATGCCGCAGAACGCTCTGCAATCGGCACCACTTTACGTAATTCAGGGCCCGTATAGTCCGCACTTGGGCGAATAATACGGTTATCCGCACGTTGTTCCATCACATGCGCTGCCCAGCCTGTTACACGTGACATTACAAAGATTGGCGTGAACAATTTGGTTGCAATATCCATGAAGTGATAAGCAGATGCATGGAAGAAATCTGCATTACAGAACAGTTTCTTCTCACGCCACATCACTTCTTCACAGCGTACTGATACTGGATAAAGCACAGTATCGCCAACGTCTTTCGCTAGGCGTTCAGACCAGATTTTGATGATGCCGTTACGTGGGTCATTGTCTTTATAAATCGCATGACCAAAGCCCATGATCTTTTCTTTACGCTCAAGTTTGCCGAGCATTTCACGTTCAGCTTCTTCTGGAGACGTCCAGTTTTCAATCATTTCCATCGCAGCTTCGTTCGCACCGCCATGTAATGGGCCACGTAGTGAACCAATTGCACCTGTGATGCATGAATGCATATCTGACAATGTTGATGCACATACACGCGCTGTGAATGTAGATGCGTTAAACTCATGCTCTGCATACAAAATCAGTGATACGTTCATCACTTGCTCGTGCAATTCATTTGGTTTTTCGCCACGCAGTAAATGTAGGAATTGAGCGCCGATTGAATCATCATCGGTGTTTTCTTCTACACGTACACCATCATGGCTGAAACGGTACCAGTAGCAAATGATCGCAGGTAGCGTTGCCAAAATACGGTCTGCAACATCTTGTTGTTGTTCAAACGATTGTTCAGTTTCAAGGTTGCCTAACATTGAAACGCCTGTACGCATCACATCCATTGGATGTGAGTCCGCAGGAATACGTTCTAATACTTCTTTCAACGCTTGTGGCAATTGACGCAATGATTTGAGTTTAGCTTTGTATGCTGCTAATTGTTCTGTTGTTGGCAATTCACCAAAGAAAATCAGGTACGCAACTTCTTCAAACTGACAGTTTTCTGCCAAGTCTTGAACGTCATAACCACGATAGGTTAAGCCCGCACCGCTTTTGCCTACAGTTGAAAGTGCAGTTTTACCCGCTACTTGTCCGCGCAGTCCTGCGCCCGTGAGTACTTTTCCTTCAGCCATTTTTTATTTTCCTTCAGTGAACAATTTATCTAAGGTATTTTCAAAAGTGTGATAATCGAGGAATTGATAGAGTTCTTTTCGTTGTTGCATTTTATCCAGTACATTGACTTGTGTACCGTCATTGCGGATTGCATGCATCACTTCGAGTGCCGCTTTTTGCATTGCACGTGTCGGAGACAATGGATAAAGCACCATTGAAATGCCTTGCTCGCCTAATTCTTCTTTGGTGTAGTAAGGGGTATCACCAAACTCTGTAATGTTTGCCAGTACAGGTACACCCACAGCATCGCAGACTGTTTTGTACATGGTGATGTCTGTCATTGCTTCAGCAAAGATCGCATCTGCTCCTGCTTCTACACATGCACATGCGCGGTCGATCACTGCCTGCAAACCTTCTTTTTGTAATGCATCTGTACGTGCCATCACCACAAAATTTGAATCGGTTTTTGCATCGACTGCCGCTTTAATACGGTCAACCATTTCTTGTTGTGACACAATTTCTTTGTTTGGACGGTGACCACAACGTTTTTGTGCCACTTGGTCTTCGATATGCACCGCTGCTGCACCCGCAGCAATCATTTGTTTCACAGTACGAGCAATGTTAAATGCACCGCCCCAACCTGTATCGATATCGACAAGTAATGGCGTATCTACACGTTCAGTAATACGACGAACATCTTCCAAAACATTGTCTAAACTGGTCATGCCTAAGTCAGGTAAACCATAAGAATAGTTCGCAACACCTGCACCAGATAAATATATGGCTTTATAGCCAACTTCTTTTGCCATCATTGCTGCATAGGCATTTACTGTGCCAATGATTTGTAATGGTTTTTCTACTTCCAATGCTTGTCTAAATCTTAAGCCTGCAGACGTTTGTTGTGTCATATTCCTTTCCACGGCATTTACTTTAATTTTCGAAGTTTGAGTATATCCATATTTTTTTCCAACTCTATGGCTTTGTAGAATATTAACTCTAAAACTTTAGTCAAATATTTCACTTGTCACCTATCTGTTGTTATTCTTTAGTCAAAGATCTCTGATTTATAAGCAAAGCAGAAAAGTACTAATTTTTTTGCTATAATTATCGTCAAATCAGCTCTTTTTTTGTTAAAAATTATCACTTTATGCAAGATTTAATACACATTGAACCTCTAACGCATGACCAGCCACAAACGAGGCGCGGACATGAACGATGTGTTGCGCTTTTAGAAAGTGCTACGGAGCTTTTTTTAAAACGTGGTTTTGATGCAGTTTCATTAGATGACATCGTGAATCATGCAGGTGGTTCAAAAGCGTCAATCTATAAATATTTTGGTAATAAAGACGGATTATTTAAGGCTATTTGTGACTATCGTCGCTGCTTATTTTTCAAAGATATTTGCCTACCATTTACGGTGAGCCCTGACACCGATATTCGTGCTTATCTCATCAATACTTTAAGTGACTTTCATCAGCATATTGTGATGCCTGAAAATGCGGCATTTATGCGGTTAGTCTTAGAACAAACAGGACGTAATCCTGAAATAGCACGTTATATTCATGAGCAAGGCCCAAAACAAATTCAGAACACCGTTGCAGAAATTTTAAATCAAGCGCATCAACACGGTTTGCTGTATTGTGAAAACCCGTTGTTTTCGGCTCAATTTTATTTTGGAATTTTGCGTAATTTAGAATGGCGCGTTCTCATGGGCATCAGCATTGACGAAAATGATCAAGAAACCATCAATTACATCAGTTATTGCGTCGATCGTTTCCTAGACGGTCACCAAAAGCGCTAGATTTTTTGCATTTTACCTCTCTTATAGTATATTAATCGATTCCTTTTTCTCTAACCAACCAACAACTAATTGTTGTTTTGTTTTTTGATTCAGCAATTATTGTGGAGTAACAATGGCTCTACGTCACTTTCTAACTTTACGCGATTTATCGACTTTAGAACTTAACCAAATTGTACAGCGCGGTATCGAACTCAAGCGCAAACAGCATAACAATGAAGTTTTCCAACCTTTCGTTGGTAAAGTCATGGGCATGATTTTTGAGAAATCGAGCACCCGTACACGTGTATCGTTTGAAGCAGGAATGAGCCAATTTGGTGGTAGCGCAATTTTCCTTTCATCTCGCGACTCTCAATTAGGTCGTGGTGAGCCAGTAGAAGATTCTGCACGTGTGATTTCAAGTATGCTTGATATTGTGATGATTCGTACTTTTGGTCATGACATTGTTGAACGTTTTGCTTCTTATTCAAAAGTTCCTGTCATCAATGCATTAACAGATGATCACCACCCTTGCCAATTACTTGCCGATGTTCAAACATTCGTTGAACACCGTGGTTCTATTGAAGGTAAAACGGTTGCTTGGATTGGTGATGGCAACAATATGTGTAACTCATATATTGAAGCTGCTCATATGTGGGGCTTTAAATTAAAAATCGCTGCACCTAAGGGCTATGAACCTAAAGCAGAATTTTTATCTGAATTTGCACACTGTGTGGAACTTGTTGATTCTGCAGAAGATGCTGCAGTTAATGCAGATTTAATCGTGACAGATGTTTGGGCAAGTATGGGCCAAGAAGAAGAACAAAAAATTCGTGAAAAAGCGTTTGCAGATTATCAAGTGAATGAACGCCTGATGGATCTTGCTCACGCTGACTGCCTATTTATGCACTGCTTACCTGCGCATCGTGGCGAAGAAATTTCTGAAAATATGCTTGATCACAAAAATGCCGTGGTTTGGGATGAAGCTGAAAATCGCTTACATGCACAAAAAGCACTTGTTGAATTTTTAATTAACGAAAATCTTAAAAAAGACTAAGGTTTTACTTAGATAAATGAAGCACCTTAGGGTGCTTTTTTTGTTTTTGCGTGCTTTAATAAAACCATAACTTTTATAAGTGATTTAAAATATGCACATTCAAAAACGCTTTTTAATTTTAGTCTCTTTGGGCCTAAGCACCGTTACATTTGCAGCATCTCCAACTGAGTTAGATCACTACCTCGTAAAAAAAGGAATTTTGGATGCTTCATATCAAATTAAAAATAAGACAGCATTAGATGAAATACTTTCTGCCATAAGTGACGAAGACTCTCGTACTCTTCCTTATCAAGTTGACCAAAATATGTTGATGGAAAAAATGGAAGTTTCAGCAGATAAAATAGAGATCGAAGGAATTATCACCACACCTGACTTTACACAATTTGCAGAATCGGTGGGTCAACAGCAAGTCAAACAACTGATTAAAAAGAATTCTCTACAAAATTGTGAATTGCTATTTGAGCATCAATTTCAACGTGTAAATCCATATGTATTGGAAATGGATTTATCTTCACCTCAACAGAAATACGAAATAAAAATCCACAACGCTGAATGTAAATTTAAATAAACATCTGATTTCTTACAGCTCTTGGTTTACCTTCTGCAATGTTTTTTTACTTAACGAATTAAACCTTGAGGCTGTAATGCAATCACAGCTGCACCCACCAATACGATGATGCCACCTAACATATCCCATCGCGTTAGATTTACGTGATCGACAAAACGCAACCACAGCAATGCAGAGAAAATGTAGATTCCGCCATAGGCTGCATAAATGCGACCCGAAGCTGCTGGATGCAAAGTCAATAACCAAACAAATGCAGCCAATGCAAGGGCTGTTGGAATCCATAACCACTGCGATTTTTGCTGATTTAAAATCAAATATGGGAAGTAACAGCCTAAAATTTCCATCAATGCTGTTAGTGCAAATAAACCGAAAGTGGTCAGCACTTTTGTTAATGATACGTCCATCATTGAGAAATCCAAATCTAGCGTTGAATAAATATAAAAAACCCGTGCAAGCACGGGTTTTTGTTAATTAAATTGATTAAGCAGGTTCAGCGGTTTGGTCTTCAAACACTTCGAGTTTTAAGCCCACTGCTTTGCCATTTTCTTTCTTCACTGAAACAGCAACATTGCCGCCATGTTCCGCAAGCTCACCAAACAAAATCATTTCAGCAAGCGGTTTTTTCAAATGCTCTTGGATTAAACGCTGCATTGGACGAGCGCCCATCAAGCGATCGTATCCTTGCTCGGCCATCCATTCGCGTGCATCTTGATCGACTTCAAGAACCACTTTCTTGTCATCTAACTGTGCCTGAAGCTCTGTTAAGAACTTATCAACCACACTTTCAATGACCGTTGTTGGCAATGCTTTAAATTGAATTACACCATCTAAACGGTTACGAAACTCTGGAGAGAAGGCTTTTTTCATCGCGTCTTGGTTGTCATTACTGTTGTCTTGGTCCATGAAACCAATGCTCACTCGTGAAATTGATTCTGCACCAATATTCGTAGTCAGTACTAACACGACGTTACGAAAGTCAGATTTACGACCATTGTTGTCCGTTAATGAACCATGATCCATAATTTGAAGTAACAAATTAAAGACATCTGGATGCGCTTTCTCAATTTCGTCTAGTAAAAGTACGCAATGCGGATTTTTATGAATCGCGTCGGTCAACAAACCTCCTTGATCAAAACCTACATAACCCGGAGGCGCACCAATTAAACGAGATACGGCATGACGTTCCATGTATTCAGACATATCGAAACGCACAAGTTCAACGCCTAACAATTTTGCCAATTGCTTAGTGACTTCAGTTTTACCCACGCCTGTAGGACCAGCAAATACAAAATTACCCACTGGCTTATCTGGTGCTTTAAGACCTGCACGAGATAATTTAATCGCAGATGCAAGCGCTTCAATCGCTTCATCTTGACCAAACACCACACGTTTCAGATCACGCTCTAGATTTTCAAGAACGCTCTTGTCATCTTTAGAGACAGTTTTCGGTGGAATACGCGCAATTTTCGAAACGATATCTTCAATGTTTTCAACTGAAATGACTGTATCATCTTGCTCAGCTTTTAAACGACGCTGCGCACCAGCTTCATCAATCACATCAATGGCTTTATCAGGCAAGAAACGATCATTGATAAATTTTGCAGATAGTTCTACCGCAGAAACCAACGCTTGATCTTCGTATTTCACATGATGGAATTCTTCAAATTTGCCTTTTAAGCCACGCAGAATATCAATCGTTTCTGAAATAGATGGTTCATTGACATCAATTTTTTGGAAACGACGAGATAATGCATGATCCTTTTCAAAGACTTGACGGTATTCTTGGAAAGTCGTCGAACCGATACAACGCAAAGTACCATTCGCCAAAGCAGGTTTGATGAGGTTCGATGCATCCATCGTGCTGCCCATACTTGAGCCTGCACCGATGATCATGTGAATTTCATCAATAAATAAAATAGCTTCGGGCTTTTTCTTCAAGGCATTTAGCAGTTGTTTTAAACGCTTTTCAAAATCACCACGGTATTTAGTTCCAGCGACTAAAGCACCAATGTCTAAACTAAACACTTCTGCATTTTCAAGCGGTTTAGGTGCTTTACCATTTACAATGAGCCAAGCCAATCCTTCAGCAATCGAAGTTTTACCTACACCCGGATCACCCACCAAAAGTGGGTTGTTTTTACGGCGACGGCATAGAATTTGAGCTGTACGTTCAATCTCTTTTTCACGACCAATCAGTGGATCTGTTTTGCCTTTTTGAGCTTCAACATTGAGATTGGTCGTATAAAGCTCAAATGGGCCAGAATTTGAAGACGTGGTGCTTTCACCATCGAGCTCTTCGATTTCTTCTTCGGCTTGGACTTCATCTTTACGTGTGCCATGAGACAAATACTGCGTTAATGTCAAACGGTTGATTTGATGGCGTTTAAGTAAATACACCGCAAATGAATCACGCTCTGAATACATCGCAACTAAAATGTCTGCACCTTCTACAGTGCGGTCATTACCACTCGATTGAACATGGAAAATTGCACGTTGCAAAATACGATCAAAACTTTCTGTAGGATGTGGTGCTTGATCGCTATTTTCGCCAAGCTTAGGGGTATGTTGTTCTACGTATTCTTCAAGTTCTTTGCGAAGCACAATAATGTCTGCGCCACATGCTTTCAATGCATTAACAGCGGAATCATTATCCAGTAAAGCCAATAATAAATGTTCTACCGTCAAAAATTCATGTCTCTTTTGACGAGCCATGCTGACAGCCAAACGTAATGATACTTCTAATTGACGACTGAGCATGTAATCCCCTTATTAATCTTTTGGCTCAATCTGACAAAGTAATGGATGACTTTGCGACCGAGCGTAATTATTGACCTGATTTGCTTTAGTCTCTGCGATGTCTCGCGGATAAACCCCTGCAACACCCTTTCCTTCATAATGTACAGTTAGCATTACTTGAGTGGCTTGGTCAAGATTCAAAGCAAAGTATTGTTGTAAAATTTCAATTACAAAGTCCATTGGGGTGTAATCATCGTTCATTAAAACGACAGCATACATAGGAGGACGCTTTAACTCAGGTGGCGCAGTCAATACTTGAATGTCTGAATCACCATCATCCTGCGCACCTTGGCTGAGAGTCGGGTTTAGATGCCAGTCCACTAAACCAGATTGGTAAAATGAATTTTTAATGTCAGATAAACACGTTTGACGCTTATTGGTTCGCATAGGATTTAGGTTTCACACTTAGTTTGCACTTGCTTCAGTTTGAGGAATTTCTGAAAGGAAGGCAGATTGATTTTCAACAGGCTGACCTTTCGACCAGCTAAAACGGCGAATAACGGGTTTAGAACCGCTTAAACGCACTTCAATAAAGTCTGGACTAAAGCCTTTTGGCATGGTCCAACGTCCAGTGAGTCGCTCACTTTCGCTAAAGTTAAAGTTTTTGTCTTCTAAAGGCACTGCAAGTACTTCTGTACCCTTAATTAGACGCAGCTCAACACTTCCAGATACATTACTTTTTGACGGACTTACTTGAACGAGATCAAGTTGGTATTCATACGCATTTTCAGGTAACGGTTTAATCGCTAAATGTTGTACTGCAAGAGGCATACCACCACGTTGGCGTAATACTTCACGATACAAAACACCCAAATTACCCGTTAATTCTTGATCATCACGTGCTTTTTTAACAGCCAAATATAAATCATTTGAATTACTTACAGCGACATCACGCTCTTGGATTGCCGCATTCAAACTTTTATTCAGGCCTGCTAATTCAGTTTTTTGCTTTTGCACCACATCAACAAGTTGCTCTGCATCTGCATCATAACCGACCACAGTTAAGCCCTGACGATGACCGATACTATATCCGAGAAAACCGCTGCTCAATGCAAGTACAACTGCACCAATCGCCAGTGGCATATTCGTCTTCATAAAAGGCGTTTTTTCACTGTTTTCAGGTTCTGACTTGAAATTAGATTCTGTATTCGACATCGTCATCTCTTATTTTTAGTTCACTCAAGGCACACATTTAAATCCAGTTTTAAATGTGTGTGAAGTTTTAAATCGTTTCTTATGGTAATAAACCAATGCCTTGAAGTCCTGCATTTTCAGCAAAACTAAACATCAAGTTCATATTTTGTACGGCTTGACCTGCTGCACCTTTCACCAAGTTGTCTTGAGCCACCAAAATCACTAATTTTTTCGGCTGAGGTTTGCAAATCGCAATACGTAATTGGTTCGCACCACGCACAGTACGTGTTTCAGGTGAGCTACCTGCAGGCATAACATCTACAAACTGCTCATTGGCATAGAACTGTTCATATATGCTTTGTAAATCCGCAGAAGCACCTGCGTCTGTCAAATCAATATAGATAGTACTGAGCATGCCACGAATCATCGGTACTAAATGCGGTACGAATAAAATTTCGTTAAACACACCTTTTTGACCTGATATATTTTCTAAGGCTTCTACTATTTCGGGATGATGACGGTGACCTGCTACACCATATGCTTTAAAGTTATCTGCATTTTCAGAATAGATCATACCTAGGCTGGCTTTACGACCTGCACCAGACACACCTGATTTTGCATCAATAATAATGCTTTCAGGTTTCACTAATCCTTCGGCTTTTAATACTGGCGCTAAACCGAGCTGAACAGTTGTTGGGTAACAACCTGGGTTACCAATCACTGAAGCCTTTTGAATTTTTTCACGGTTTAATTCAGACAAACCATAAACTGAATCTTTTAATAGCTCTGGACATGCATGATCTAGGCCATACCATTTCTCAAATTGAGCTAAATCTTGCAAGCGGAAGTCAGCAGCAAGGTCAATCACTTTAGTATTTGCAGCAACTAACTCTTCTGCGTGTTTCATTGCAACACCGTGCGGCGTCGCAAAGAATACAACGTCACAGTGTTTTAGTTCTTCAATATTTAGATCTGAATAGCAAAGGTCTGTATGTCCACGCAAACTTGGGAACATATCATCCACACGGCGGCCATTTTCAGTACGCGAAGTTAAAACTTTCACTTCCGCATTTGGGTGTCGCAGTAAAATACGCAGTAATTCAACACCTGTGTAACCTGTACCGCCGACAATACCTACTGAAATCACGCTCATTACCTCTATTCAAAGTATCCATTTGATGACTGCCTAGTATGACAGGAAGTTGAGGATTTCTGAACTGTTTTGACATATAAAGCTTCACTTTATAATGTTAGCTTATCTTCTGAATCCTATTAAGTCAGATCATGCATATAAATCCTGATCATTACCTATCCACAGCTCAAGGTCGTGTCTTCACTAAAGAAAGAAATATTCCAGCATGGCAATGCTGTTTTGACGCTTTTAAGCATGAATTAAAAACTAACCCAAAGGTTAAAATCATTTATATATTGATCGGATGCCAAGGGGCTGGGAAATCAACTTGGGCCAAAAACCAAATATCCCGCGAACCTGAAAATATTATTTTTGATGCTATTTTAGTAAAGCAATCTGAACGTCTACCGATAATTGAGCAAGCTAAATAATTGGGTAAAAAATGCGTTGCTGTATGGTTTCAAATCCCGCTCGAAGTATGCATAAAAAGAAACGCTCAACACCCTTCAGATGAAATAGTCGATCTGATGGCATTAACCAATGTTTATTACGCATTAGAACCGCCTACATACCAAGAAGGATTTGATTTAATTGAAATAATATATTAAGAAATGCTTTAGTGTTTACAACTTAGTGCCTTTAATTCAGAGCACCCACCACCAAGGCATTGCCGTCATTTTTAGTATTTTTCGATGCTGCTGAAAATTTATATCATGCTTTTGCACTTCAGCCCAAAAGTTTGGGCTATGGTCAAAGTGCTTGGTATGCGCTAACTCATGTACAGCCACATATCGTGCAACTTGCTCTGGAAACAGCACCAATGCGCTATTCAGCATAATATCATGGCGCGCTGAACAGCTTCCCCAGCGCGTTTTGGGCTGACGAATCGAGCACTCACCATATTTCAAGCCTGTTTCACTGCTCACTTGCTTTAAATAAATTGGTAAATACTCTTTGGCATAAGCAATCACAAAACTTTTTAAATATTGCTCAGGCTGCCGATCACTGATGAAAAGTTGATGATTTTCTTCATCTAAGATGAATGAATGTTTTTGAACTTTATAAACAATGCTTAGAGGCTGTTCTAGATTGAAAAGTTCTAATTCTACTGGAAGCGTTTTATCAATCTGCCCTGTTTTTTCCTGCTGCTTCTGCCATGTTTCAATCATCCATTGTTCAGATTGTTTCAGAAAATCTTGAACTTGGCGCTGAGTACAAAACTGGGGAACCGTTAATTTAATTTGAGTTGGTTCTACACGCAGTCTGAGGCGTGTTGCACGTAATTTTCGAGTGATTTGAATTTCAGGAAGGTTGGGTGTCATTTATTCTTTTAAAAGCTTATTAATAATGCATAAATTGAATTTTAAATATTTTCAAAAATATATTAGGAGTCCCTTCTCCCTCTGGGAGAAGGTTAGGATGAGGGGGACTTTTAAATTGACCTCTCCCTAACCCTCTCCTCAAAGGAGAGGGAACTTCCATTAGAAATTTAAATATAAATCGAAACTCTATTTACATTTAAATTTTCTATAGATTAAACAGCAGTACGCTCTTCAATACCGTTATCAGTCGCAACAACAGCAATATCCGCTTTGTTTAATGCAAAAATACCGTTACACACTACACCTGGGATGTCGTTCAATGTTTTTTCAAGCTCTAATGCATTTAAGATATTTAAGTTGTGTACGTCTAAAATTACATTACCGTTATCCGTTACTACGCCTTCACGGTACACAGGGTCACCACCTAAAGAAACGATTTTGCGCGCTACAGCAGAACGTGCCATTGGAATCACTTCTACAGGAAGTGGAAATTCACGTGCCAACTGATCAACCCATTTAGAATCATCTACGATACAAACGAATTTTTTCGCAATTGATGCAACGATTTTTTCACGAGTCAACGCAGCACCGCCGCCTTTAATCATGTGCATATGACGGTCGATTTCATCCGCGCCATCCACATAGGCATCTAAACCGCCAACGTGGTTCATATCAACCACTTCAATGCCTAATTTTTTCAAACGCTGTGCAGTTGCTTCAGAACTCGCAACAGCGGCTTCGAGTTGAAGCTCCGGCAATAATTCGATGAGGAAGTTCACAGTACTTCCTGTACCAACACCCAAAATACCGCCCTTTGGCAAATGCTTTAACGCAGCTTTTGCGGCAGCTTGTTTCTTTTCATCTTGGGTAGCATACAGACTCATAACTTGGCTCAACTATTTTTTGACATTTGTTGCTGATTTTACAGCCCAAATGTACAGGTGTTTGTTACAATGAACGCCTATTTTAAACTGTTAGATGGAAAATTAACATGCTGTCTCGTTTGGTTCGACAAATATTACAGGCAACGGTCTATGACGTTGCAATCGAAACCCCACTCGAAGCAGCGCCACGAATTAGTGAAAAACTAAACAATAACATTCGCTTTAAACGCGAAGATTTACAACCTGTCTTTTCTTTCAAACTACGCGGTGCCTACAACCGTATTAGTCAATTACCGAAATCTCAGTTGGAACGTGGCGTTATTACTGCTTCTGCAGGTAACCATGCTCAAGGCGTGGCGTTATCTGGTAAAAAGTTAGGTATTCGCGCCATTATTGTTATGCCTAAAACCACACCAGACATTAAAGTACAAGCGGTTAAACGCTTAGGCGGTGAAGTGGTTCTGCATGGTGATTCTTTTGACGTAGCCAATAAATATGCAATCCAATGTGCAAAAGATGAAGGTATGACCTTTATTCCACCTTATGACGACGAACTCGTTATGGCCGGTCAAGGAACCATTGCCAATGAAATTCTTCGTCAATGGCGTGATGTAGACTATGTATTCGTTGCTGTAGGCGGTGGCGGTCTTATTGCCGGTGTAGCCGCTTATTTAGGCGATGTGGCACCGCATGTTAAAGTCATTCCTGTTGAATATGACGAATCGGCTTGTTTAAAAGCAGCCTTTGAAGCTAATGAACGTGTCATTCTTCCATCTGTAGGTCTTTTTGCCGACGGTACAGCCGTTGCACAAATTGGTGAAAAACCGTTTGAAGTGATTCAACTACAAAAATCAGATAACTCAGGCCCAATTGTTGAGCGTGAAGTTGTACTGGTAAATACCGATGAAATCTGTGCAGCGATTAAAGATACCTTTGATGAGTGCCGCAGCATTGTAGAGCCGTCAGGTGCAATGGCGCTTGCAGGTATTAAGAAGTATGTAGCTGAGCATGGTCTAGAAGGTAAAAATATGGTATCGATTGTTTGCGGTGCAAACATGAACTTTGACCGTCTGCGCTACATTGCAGAACGTACCGAACTGGGTGAACGTAAAGAAGCGATCTTTGCTGTGACCATTCCAGAAGAAAAAGGTTCTTTCCTTAAATTCTGCCGTGCACTACAAGGCCGTAATATCACTGAATTTAACTACCGTGCAAGCAACTCAAGTGCCGCTCAAGTGTTTGTGGGTATTAGTCTCAAAAATGGTGAGAAAGAACGTCAGGAAATTTTTGAAACCTTAAAATTCCAATACGATGTAGACGATCTTTCTGATGATGAAGTGGCTAAACTGCATATCCGTTATTTGATTGGCGGTCATGCCGATATCGAAAATGAACGCCTATTCCGCGTGGAATTCCCCGAACGTCCGGGCGCATTACTGACTTTCTTAGAACGTCTAGGCCCAACGCATAACATCACCCTATTCCACTACCGTAACCACGGTGCTGCTGAAGGTCGTGTATTGGTGGGTATGGAAGCAACGGATGCGAAACAAAACCCAGATGGTTTAATTGAAACATTGGAAAATATTACCTATCCATATGTTGAGATTACCAATAACCTCGGTTATCAACGTTTCTTGAAATAAGTAAAATTTCTATATGAAAGCTGGGATCTAGGTTCTAGCTTTTTTATTTGCATCAACTATTTCCTGAATCAAAATAAATAAATTCATCAAATTAATTCATCAACGCTGTCATTGTTGTTAATTTAACCATACCCTATAATCCATTGAAAATAAAACAAAATGGATATTTAAAATTGAATTTTTATGCCTTATTTATGATCGTCATTGTGGGTTTAGGTGGATATTTTTATGTATATCCGGCTTATCAACTTAAGCAAGAGGAAGATAAGATTCGTCAAAATATGAAACAAATTCCAAATCAGTCCCGTACGCAAAATCTAGAAAATATTTACGGCTATACCGCGCAAGCTGAAATGCTGAATCAATATCCAAATTTCATTGTATATATTCGCTTTGATGAGCTAAATGATCAAACCGCTCCCGAATCTGTTCAAGCCATCATCCGTGAATTTTCATGCGATGGCTTAAACCGTTTAAAAAACAATTCCGAACTTGTTCGTAAAGCCACCTTAAATGTCATTAAAGAAGATCAGCATCAATTTCAATATATTCTGAAAAACAACTTAGGCTATGAAATTTTTAAATACCAACAAGTTATGGAAAATTGCCCCAATATTGCTGAACTTTATGCCTATCAAAATACTGAAGAAATTAAAAATTAGAGCTTTTCGGTTTAGATGGATTATGTAAATTTTCATAGCCGCTCTAGGCTGAACAAGCTAACATCAACATATTCAATAACTTTAGAATAATTTAGGAATACGGCATGGCTCAATTCGCTGTGATTGGCTTAGGAAGTTTTGGCGCAACTGTAGCCACTGAACTCATGGGTTTAAAACACGATGTCATTGGAATCGATAGCAACAAAAAGTTTGTTGAAAGTATTTCAGACCAACTGACCCATGCAGTGATTGCTGACGCAACAGATGAGCACGTTTTACAAGAACTCAATATTCAAAATTGTGAAGCCGTCGTTGTCGCGATTGGTGAAGATATTGAAGCCAGCATCTTATGTGTGCTTCATCTTAAAAACATGGGGATCAACAAAATTTGGGCCAAAGCCAAGTCCAAAGCGCATCACATGATTTTAACCCATTTAGGCATCAGCAAAATCATCCATCCTGAAGAAGATATGGGTGTCCGCGTTGCCCAGTCATTGAGTTATCCAATGGTGAGCCGCTACATGGTGCTCGAAGATGATCATTATTTGGTGAAAGTTGAAATTAAAGAATCACAACAAGGCACGCGTTTAAATCAAATAATGGATCATGTCCCTGAAGTGAAAACAATTTTGCATAAACGTGGCACCGAGCTTCAATATAGTTTAGATCCAAACCTGATTTTACAAACAGGTGATATTTTAGTGGTTGAAGGTTTACTCGAACATTTACGTCGACTGGCTAAACATTTCAAAGCAACTTTGTAATCAGCGTCGTGCTCCTTTTGCACATAATCACGCAAAATGACAGTAGAAAAACATGAAACTGCACAATAAACAGCGTAATACCATTAATCTTAGCCCACCCAGTATTTTGGCATTGGGTTTTCTTGGGCTTATTATCATTGGCACCTTGCTGTTAAAACTCCCTTATTCACATCATGGCGATTTAAGTTGGATCAATGCCCTCTTTACAGCGACCTCTGCCGTAACCATTACAGGACTTTCAGTTGTAAATGTCGGCGAAGCCTATACGGTATTTGGTAAAGTCGTGATTATGGGTTTACTACAATGCGGCGGTCTCGGCTTTATGACCTTTGCGATATTGGCCGCTATGAGTTTGTCCCCTAAAATTGGGCTAAAACAACAAATTATGGCTCAAGAAACCATTGGACAAACCAGCCTTGCCAAAGTGACCATGACCATCAAAGGCGTACTGCTGTATTCACTATTTTTTGAAATGGTGGGAACGGTAATTTTGACCATCGCTTGGATGCAAGAATACAATTTTAACCAGGCCCTGTTTTATGCTGCCTTTTATAGTGTTTCAGCATTTAATAATGGTGGATTTTCATTATTTCCCAATAGTTTAATGAGCTTTGCTGACCGTTATTTCATTACGTTTACCATCAGTATGCTTTACATCATTGGTGGTATCGGCTTTTTGGTACTGATGGACATTAAGCGCAATAAAAGTTGGAAAAAACTCAGCACCAATAGCAAGCTGATTTTATCGACCATTGCAGGCTTAAATGTCTTTGCCTTCATCACCATTTGGTTATTAGAAGCCAATAATGCGGCTACCTTAGCCACGATGTCACTTGGTGACCAAGCCCTCAACGCGTGGTTCCATGCAACGGTTCCGCGCTCTTCGGGTTTTAACAGCTTACCTATGGAAAGCATGAGCGATGCATCATCACTCATCACGATGTTGCTGATGTTTATTGGAGGTGGTTCTCTCAGTACAGCTGGTGGCATCAAAGTCGGGACGTTTATTATTGTTGTACTCAGTGTGGTCAGTTTTTTAAGACGTGAAGATGAACTGCGTGTATTCAACCATTCTGTTTCTGAAAAAACCACCTTCAAAGCATTAGCGGTGATTTTCATTACAGTGACGTTGATTTTCATTGGTTTTTTCAGTCTCTTAGTACTAGAGCCTGACAAACGCTTTTTAGACTTACTCTTTGAAGCTGTATCCGCTACCTGCACCGTTGGTCTATCTCGTGGCATTACCAGTGACTTACAACCCGCCAGTTTAGTCGCTTTGATGTTATTAATGTTCGCAGGCCGTCTTGGCCCCTTAACACTGGCTTATCTGATTGCTACACCGAAGAAGAGTCGCTTAAAACACCCGCCTTCTGAGATCCAGATTGGTTGATTTGTACATTTTCTCTCAGCTATAAAAAAACCACGCCGCAGCGTGGTTTTTTTATTTACTGATGTTACATAGTAACATCAGTAGCGTAATTTGATTCAAATGAAAGAACGATACGCGGTAAGGTCATCCGCAAGTGTTTGAGACAGGATGACTTCTAATCAAAAATGTTTTTGCGATACTTTAAATAAATAGACGCTAGAGAGCGAGTTTTGCGGATGACAATGGTTTTGGGTACTTTTGCCGAAACAAAAGTACCTCCAGCCGAAGGCTAATCCCTTTATTCAATCCCTAGATATAAGACTCCGTCGATTAGACTTAAAAGCATCTTAAAAATGCGAAATTACTTTTACGTCCGTAAATTAATTATTGAGCAATCATTAAAACCAATTCATTAATGACACACCGACACCGACATAGGTTGCACGATGGTTATAGTCAATCAGGCTTTCACCATAACCATCAAACAATTGAACTGTACCGCGCAATTTACCATTGATTGGGAAAGTCCAATCAAACTGCACAGCACCATGTGAATCATCACCACCTTTTAGTGAATGGCGCAACATCAAACTAAAGTCATGATCTTTATGACGATAAAATGCTGTTAAATCCCCACGTCCCACATAGTCGGTAATATCTGGGTTGTTATCATCTTTGGTATCTTCTTCGAAACGATACCAAGGACGTAACATCAGTGCAAAATTGTCACGTTCAAATCCTAGATTTAACATGACACGGTTCCAACTCCGCGATAAGGGATCAGAACGTCCATTAGACTGATGGTTAAAGGTTAGACCCAACATACGCCAATTCAAACCTAAGAGTTCATAGTTGGTACGAAAAACCAGACTAGCTTCAGGTTCATAGTTGGTTTCACGGAATGGTCGTGATTCGTCTTCGTTGTAGACTTGCCAACGAGAAGACTGGGTATAGCCCAACCAGATATCACCATTATCACCAAATAAGTTTTCAACAGCTTTGGTTTTTAATGACAATTGGAACTTGGCTTCCATCGATTTTAGGTTTTGTTCCTGATCGGCTTGTACCGTGTTGTTTTCATTCGGGCTTGATGGACGTTCATTTTTATCCGATGTCCAATATCCCGGCATTAAATACACAGGTTGATAGCCGCGAATATTCCATGTTCCCAATTTACTTTCTGGAGAAAGCTCCCAACGACTATCCAATAGTGAAAGATTTGGATTGAGGTTCGGTGCTTCTACAGCAAATAAACGGTCCGTAAACGCATGACTGACTTTTTCTTTGAAAGTTAGTTTCTCTGTCGGTTCAGGCTTAATTTCTTGTGCGGCTTGACGCTCAGAGACCAACATTTCTTTTTCAGCAGGTTGCACTTTAAACAAAGCGTCATAACACGATAATCGCTCTGCATTTGACTCAAGTGCCACACATGCTTCTGCGGTTGCAGGCTTAGCAGCCACATCCGCATTTTGTGCATTTACAGTACTGACATACATTGAACTGAGCGCAATGAGGCTCAGTTGCAATGTCGTACGCTCAAGAGATTTGAACGCCATAAAAACCCCTTTTTTGTTTTAATTCACTTGTTTTATTTCGAAACCAAGCTCAACCAAAGCATCTCGCTTAGCCACCGGTGCAACCACAGCTTTTGTCGGTTGTTGTTCAACCAAGTACGCCACAGCAACACGTTTTAGATCTTCCAAAGTCACATTCAACAGACGTTCACGTAACATTTGACGGAAAGCTGGCGTGCGTTTATGCAATAAAGCATAACAAGCTGTAATGGCTTCACCCGCTGGTGACCCCGGTTTATCCATGCTGGCAATTAGACCCAAAATCGCTTCTTCTAGCTGATGAGGTTGTTGTTCAGCATTCAGTAGCCACTGCACACTTGCGTCAAAATCTTTAAACGTTTCAGCTAAACGTGGGTCACGGTAGCTATAGAAACGGAATGAACATGCATTGCCGTCATAGCTTGCTCCGCCACCATAAGCACCACCTTTTTCACGAATCGCGCTATGCAAGAAGCCATTACGCAAATAAGCCGCCAAAATCATTAAAGGTGCTGCATCTGGATGTGACACTTCCACCGCAGGATATGCTGAAGCGCAGAACTGAACATTGGCTTGAATGAGCCAAGCTTCGTCATTGTTGCTATCTGCAAAATTCACTTGAGTTAAAGCATGTGGGTTATCATCAATCGCCACTTTATCCCAAATGGTTTGAACTTCTTCAACCAATCGGTCTGAATGATGCTCCTCACACACCACCAAGAATTGTTTTGGTGCTTTAAGCAAACGGTTATGAATTAACTTAAGCTCATCAATCAAGGCATTATAAGCCGTGTCGTCTTGCTCAATTTTGCTGACAAGTTCTGACAGCCAGTTCAGCGCGCCTAGGCCTGTATTATGATAATCACGTAGCGCCAATGCACTATGTTGCCGACCTGCAATTTGCATTGCATAACTATGACCAGAACCAGATACACGTGACTGCCAACGTGCTTTACGTTGTTGCAATAACTCTACGATACGATTTTTTTCATCAAAACGTAGCTGTTCAAAAGCCAATTTCAATAAGCGAATGGCTTCAAGATTATTCACCAATGATTTAGTGGTCAACGTTAGCCAAGCACTAATTTGACCTTTATCATCCACTTTTGAACGCAGCGATGCACCCATACCTAAACCGCCACTCACAGCTGTTTGCAACTGTTGTAGCTCTAAGTAGTCGTATTCACCTGCACCAACTTCACCCATCAAAATCGATAAAAGATTGAAATACGGCGATTGCACCACTTCATCAGGAATCTGAATCAAAACTTGTTGGTAATAAAGACCATTGGTGCCTGCGTGGTAAAGATTTAACGGCGTATCCAAGCCATTACTGATAATTTCGCGTAATTGACCTTGTACAATCTGTAATTGTGCAGGAACGTCTTCTAAACCTACTTTAGGCAATAGGTTCAAATCATCTGGGGTATCTTGACGAATGTTCAGTGCTTCAGTCTGCGCAATAATCTCTGCTTTTTGCGCTTCAGTTAAGTTCGCATCAATTTCTTTTAAACGTGCTTTTTCTGCTGCCGCTTCCAACGCATTTTTTTCAGCATCTGGAACCAAAGTTAATTGCACACGATGTTGATTATCAAGCAAGTAGGTTTTGATTAAGTTAGATAACCACATTGGGTCTTTCAACTCTTCCTTCACTTGTTCAATGGCCGTATCCACATCCCAAACATCTACAGGGTCTGAATGGTGAATCGCACTGCTTAAACCATTCAGAATTAAGCTTAGGCCATATGGTGTACCATCACCATTGATTTCACGCTGATGCAATTCAATCTGATGTAAAATCGCCTCAACTAAAGCCGGATCAACAGGCTTAGCCGCAACGTCTTCTAATACTTTAAACACGCCATTTTTAAATTGTTCTGCATGCTCAGGGTTGGAACCTTGAATTGCACAGTAGAACGTCATTTCATAGTTTGAGTCATCTACGCCCATAAATGGACCAGTAGACTGCGCATAACCACAGGTTTCTAAGTAATGACGTAAAGGTGAAGCAGAATCTTCAAGCAATACACCCTCAACCAAACGCATACCTAAACGTAATTTGATATTACTTGCTTCTGGCAATAACCAAGAAAGTACATGATAGGTTTTGTCTTTAAGGTCTTCAGCATCAACTGCATATGTTTCGGTTACCGTTACAGGCGCAGTTAAACGACGCTCAGGTTTTGAATACAGCGTTTGACCTTTTTCAAATTTTGACAAAGCAAGCGTTTCAAACTGTTCTTGTAAGTTATAAGCAGGCTCATTACCAAAGGTCATGAACACCGCATTACTTGGGTGATAATGTGATTTGTAGAAACTTACTAGCTCTTCATAACTTAAGTCAGGAATGTCTTTAGGATCACCACCTGAGTTGTAATGATATGTCGTTTCTGGGAATAAATGATGGGCAAGTTGGTGATACAACTGATCTGAAGGTGAACTCATGGCACCTTTCATTTCATTAAATACCACGCCTTTATATACAGCTTCTCCATTTTCTAGCTCAATACGAATCCCTTCTTGCGCAAAATCAAGCGGGTTCAAATTCGCAGCAAAAGCAGCATCCATATAAACTTCTAACAAGTTTTGGAAATCTTTTTTGTTTTGCGTTGCAAATGGATATGCCGTCCAATCCGCTGCGGTAAACGCATTCATAAACGTATTGAGGGAACGACGAATCATTAAAAAGAATGGGTCACGTACAGGGAACTTTTCTGAGCCACAAAGTGCTGTATGCTCAAGAATATGCGCCTCACCTTTTGAATCCATCGGCTGCGTACGGAAGGCAACTAAAAATACGTTTTCGTCATGGTTTGTGGCTAAGTGATAATGCACTGCGCCAGTCACTTTGTGTTTATATTCAGACACTAAAATGTCTAAAGCTTCAACATGATGTTGACGAATCAACTGAAACGCGGGATGTACAGTTTGAGAAATGGTTTCAGTGACATCTACAGTCATGTGTGCTCCTAATCTATTCATTTAAATTAGGCAAAGTATACCTTAAAAAATCACAACTAGATTCACCGAAACGACATTTCCAACTGTTTTAATCAACTTGAACTTTAATTTTAAAAATCACTTGTTTTCGCACTAAAACATTTAGACTGGTTTTATGGATTGCCTATCATTTCGAGTTGACCAATAGACACAAATCACAATCGCCAATAACAATACAAAAGAAGCCATAAAGCGACTTAAATCCAATCCACCTGAACTGATGGGCTTATCTAAAAAATCGCCGACAACTGCGCCCAATGGACGTGTCAAAACAAAAGTAGCCCAAAATAAAATCGTCTTTGAGACCCGACTAAAAAAGTACAACAACGCCATCAATAGAGTTAAACCACCAAATAGCCAAATGCCACCGCTATAGCCTAATCCTGCACTATCGGAAGTTCAGTCCCCCCAAAGCCGTACCTAATGTTTGAGAAAATGTAATCGTCAACCAATAAAAGATCTGTGTGTGCGGCAAATTCACTACACTTGGATTGATTGACCCTTCGACTCGATACCAACTAAAAAGCGATATGAGAACCAAACTGAGTAACAGAAAACTACCACCCAAGTAGCCAATCCCTAAAGAACGATCTACAAAATCCGCTAAAGTCGTACCGACCGTAGTACTAGCAATAATCGTGGCCCAATATAAATAAGGTTTATAGGCTTTGGACTGTATTTGAAAATACAGCAGACTGATAAATATGCCTGCGAAAATAAAGGTACTGAGTAAATAGCCCAAATTTAAGGACATGGACAGTGCATCACCACTGGTTTCACCAAAGGTGGTCGCAAAAATTTTGGTCAACCAAAACAGCGCGGTAATCTGGGGGACTTTTTTAACGTAGTCTTGTAGTTCATGCACTTGCATATGCATATTCATCACTCAATGCAGTTATTTTGATGCTTATATCTTCGATAACTGAAATGAATTTTTGCTTAAAATAAGGCACTCTTTTTTTAGAATTGTCACAAGAAAAAAAGCACCCGATATCGGATGCTTCATTTACAGTATTTACTGTCTATTTGTGGATTTAAAACTAGGGTGTGTTGACATTTACAGCCGATAAATTGAGCTAAAGAGGCAACCATATAAATATACAAGCTAAAGCAACAGCGCTTTGATAGTTACGTTTTAGCTTATCGTATCTTGTGGCAATTCCTCTAA
>NZ_VPEK01000033.1:0-26293 GCF_013417145.1 Acinetobacter sp. YH16044 | reverse complement strand
TGCGAGTCTTGCCACGCCGAGCACCTGGTCGCTTTCAGCTGTAAGCGTCGCGGTTTCTGCCCGAGCTGTGGGGCGCGGCGGATGGCCGAAAGTGCCGCCTTGCTGGTTGATGAAGTACTGCCTGAACAACCCATGCGTCAGTGGGTGTTGAGCTTCCCGTTTCAGCTGCGTTTCCTGTTTGCCAGCCGGCCCGAGATCATGGGGTGGGTGCTGGGCATCGTTTACCGCGTCATTGCCACGCACCTGGTCAAGAAAGCGGGCCATACCCACCAAGTGGCCAAGACGGGCGCGGTCACCCTGATCCAGCGTTCTGGATCGGCGCTCAATCTGAATGTTCACTTCCACATGCTGTTTCTCGACGGTGTGTATGTCGAGCAATCCCACGGCTCAGCGCGTTTCCGCTGGGTCAAGGCGCCGACCAGCCCAGAGCTCACCCAGCTGACGCACACCATCGCCCACCGGGTGGGTCGCTATCTGGAACGGCAAGGCCTGCTGGAACGGGATGTCGAAAACAGCTATCTGGCCTCGGATGCGGTGGATGACGACCCGATGACACCCCTGCTGGGGCACTCGATCACTTACCGTATCGCTGTCGGTTCACAGGCGGGGCGAAAGGTGTTCACTTTGCAAACTCTGCCGACCAGTGGTGATCCGTTCGGTGACGGGATTGGCAAGGTAGCCGGGTCCAGCCTGCACGCCGGCGTGGCGGCCAGGGCCGATGAACGCAAGAAGCTCGAACGGCTGTGCCGGTACATCAGCCGCCCGGCGGTATCCGAGAAGCGGCTGTCGTTAACACGAGGCGGCAACGTGCGCTACCAGCTCAAGACGCCGTACCGGGACGGCACCACGCACGTCATTTTCGAACCATTGGATTTCATTGCAAGGCTGGCCGCCCTGGTACCGAAGCCCAGAGTCAACCTAACCCGCTTCCACGGGGTGTTCGCACCCAACAGTCGGCACCGGGCGTTGGTCACGCCGGCAAAACGGGGCAGGGGCAACAAGGTCAGGGTGGCTGATGAACCGGCAACACCAGCACAACGGCGAGCGTCGATGACATGGGCGCAACGGCTCAAGCGTGTTTTCAATATCGACATCGAGACCTGCAGCGGCTGCGGCGGCGCCATGAAAGTCATCGCCTGCATTGAAGACCCTATAGTGATCAAGCAGATCCTTGATCACCTGAAGCACAAAGCCGAAACCAGCGGGACCAGGGCGTTACCCGAAAGCCGGGCGCCACCGGCTGAGCTGCTCCTGGGTCTGTTTGACTGACGAGCCTGAAGGCCAACGATACCAATCAAAATGCTGCGTTCACAGCGCCGCGGCAGGGATCCGCCGTGCTGGTTGTCGGAAAAGGAGCCGCTAGTGGGAAAGAGGAGGGTAAATTTTCAGCGTTGCTGGCTCCCCGTCAGCCGGATTGGGTTGCATCGCAGGGGTGTCGAAAGAGTCAACTGCGGTCCAAAGCTGTTGGACTTGGGTGAAAAGGGCGTTTATTCTTCCTATACGTGAACCGCATCCTACGGAATGAGTAACCCTTGCCCTATTGTGAGTAGAACGTCGTATAATTCAAACGAAAGCAGTTAATAGGTATGAAATATCACAGCACAAAAGAGCGACAGGACATGTTTAGATGATGTTATTATAAAATAATAACATCATGGATGAATAAAAAATAATTTTCTATCTTTACAACTATGTTATACTTCTATGATAAGGCTATGATGGCAAAGCCTTGGTTTTCCTAATCAAATAGTCGCCGAGATGGCTTCAATGCGACAGTAGGTCTACTGTCTCACAATTAATTCATGTATCAGATTTTTGTTCCCTGATGGGAAGTGTTATCCATACGAAAAGAATATGGGTAAAGTGTTACACCTGTATATGACATTCAGAATGTCCTGTCGGGGGAACTGGTACCAATTTAATAAAAGAAAACAGTATAGAAATGACAATCGAAGATATGCAAACATTAGCCCTAGAGCATGGGCTGAGAATTTCGGAAGAGATGAGCGTCAATGAGATGGGCATCGACTTTAGAGTTGCCTTTGTAAAGGAAGTAAACGGTGAGAACTGGGTACTCCGTATACCTCGAAGAAGCGATATGCTTGAACAAATCGAAAATGAAAGTAGAATATTGGATTTAGCCAAAAGAAACCTGTCGATCAATGTCCCTGATTGGAAAATTGTATCGGAGCGCCTAATAGCCTACCCTTTACTGGAGGATGCGCCTGCTCTGACATTCGATGCGATAACACATGAGGTTTCTTGGAACATAGATCGCGATAGCATAGCTTATGTGGAGTCTCTGGCAAAATCATTGGCCGAATTACATCGTATTACAGCTGACGATGTGAGAAAGAGCAACTTGAAAATAATGACTCCAAGTGAATTGAGGACCGAAATAGCTGACCGTATCCACTTGGTGAAATCTGAGATAGGTATCAGCGAGCCGTTGGAAAACAGATACCGTAGATGGTTGGACAATGACCCTTTGTGGCCTGAATTCACTTGTTTCATCCATGGCGATCTCTATGCAGGGCATGTCTTAACCTCGAAGGAAGGTAAGACCTCTGGTATCATAGATTGGTCTACTGCGCATATGGGTGATCCTGCACTGGACTTTTCTGGTCACGTATCGGTTTTTGGAGAGGATAGCCTGAAGAGTTTGATAACGGAGTATGCTAAACAAGGCGGAACGATATGGGATAGGCTCTACGAACAATCTATAGAGAGGGCTGCTGCAGCTCCATTAGCATATGGCGCTTTTGCGGTAGAGTGCAACGACGATAATCATATCAATGCCGCCAGAGCAGCCTTAGGTATTGTTCAATAAAATGATGTGAGGATACTTTTTTAAATGCTAAAATAGGAGTTCGATTGGTGCCACTTAAGAGTATCATTGATTTCTATTTTAGCCAGTATCCTCCACTTTTAGGAGCTCCTCGAAACTCGATTTTATGATCATCTCTTAAGATTTTGAGCCACCGCTCTACTATCTTGACAGGAACTAATAGCTCGTTTACTAAAAATGGTGCACGCTTTCCTGGATTAGTTCTTATCTGATTAAATAGTAGATTTACTCCCTCACTTACTCCCTCATTAGATTCGAAAAGTAGCTTTGATGAGACAATAACTCGAAAACCGTGCTGGAAATTTTCAAAGACAGGGGGACGCAGACCATAGGATGCGAAGCCTTCTTGGATTCGTTTGATGCCTGACCCATATTTTTCAATAAAATGCGCTTCTTTGAACGTGGCAGATATCCTTTTATTGCGCGCCCATGGCGAGTAATCTTCACGAAGAAGCTGATCAATCGTTAAGTTATCAGCTAAACCACCTGGATTGAAAAACTCTATGGAATTGTAATACACCCTGATTATGGAATCGGCAAATTAATTTGGACTTGGGTGAAAAGGGCGTTTATTCTTCCTATTACGTTGTCGGCAGCGGGCCAAAAAGGAATACGTCCATGCCCATCGAGGTGAAACCGGCTGTGAGCGCGGGTTCAAGCATATAGCCCGACAGGCGCGTATCCTTGCCGATCACGACACGATGGCGGTGGTCACCGCGACGAAAGACACGGCCAGCCGCCATGCCGACGCGCAAGGCGGTTTCCGCCGTCATCGCGCCTTCGTTGGCTTTGCCACGAATACCGTCTGTGCCGAAATATTTGCGCACCATAAGGTCGATTATCCTGTCGTCGGGTCGCCCTCAAAGGGGACATGCCTGCTGAACCGCGAATATAGAGAAATATCCCGAATGTGCAGTTAACGAATTCTTGCGGTTTCTTTCAGCGCCGCCAATACCGCCAGCCCGTCGCGCAAGGGGCGCGGCTCGTGTGTGCGGATGAAGTCAGCTCCACCTGCGGCGGCGGCAAGCTCTGCAGCGAGTGTCGCGGCCCCGACATCCCCCGGACCACGGCCTGTGAGCGCGCGCAGAAAGGATTTGCGCGAAACAGACAGAAGCACCGGCAAATCGAAGCGCAGCCGCAATTCATCGAACCGCGCCAGCACCGAGAGCGAGGTTTCGGGAGCAGCCCCCAGAAAAAACCCCATGCCGGGATCAAGGACAAGGCGGTTGCGTTTGATACCGGCACCCGTCAGCGCCGCGATGCGCGCGTCAAAGAACGCCGCAATGTGATCCATGATGTCGCCAGCGGGTGCCTCGCGCCGATCTGCCTGCCCGTCTTGCACCGAATGCATAACGACGAGTTTGGCAGATGATTTCGCCAATTGCGGATAGAACGCAGCGTCTGGAAAACCGCGAATATCATTGAGATAGGCCACACCACGCGACAAGGCATAGGCTTGCGTCGCGGGTTGATAACTGTCGAGCGAGACGGGAATGCCATCTGCCTTGAGCGCGTCCAGCACCGGCGCGATACGCGCGATTTCTGTGTCGGACGAAACAGGCGCGGCGTCGGGATTGCTGGATGCCGGACCGAGGTCGATCACATCTGCCCCCTCGGCCATCAGCTTACGCGCCTGCGCAATGGCTGCGTCTGGCGCCAGATACCGGCCTCCATCGGAGAAACTGTCCGAGGTTATGTTGACGATGCCGAAAATGATGAGCGATTTATTCATGGGGGCTTCTATAATAATCTCTGTACACGACAAAAATAGATAACTCATTGAAATAATGTCACAATAATTGTTTTCTAACGACGAATACTATGACACATCTCAATGAGTTATATCTTATCTTAAACAAATCTCTAAAATGGAACAAGTCACATTTAAAGTGCTTTGCGCTCATCATGCTTGTGATTATTTTAAAGCAAACATGTAATCTTTCTTCTGCATCTAAAGCCTTGCCCATCAAGTGTTTACCACAATCATTTTATCGACGTATGCAGCGCTTCTTTGCAGGTCAGTATTTTGATTATCGTCAAATTTCTCAGTTGATTTTCAATATGTTTTCATTCGACCAAGTGCAACTGACTTTAGATAGAACCAATTGGAAATGGGGAAAACGAAATATTAATATCCTGATGCTCGCAATCGTTTATCGTGGAATAGCGATACCTATCCTTTGGACATTGCTTAATAAACGTGGAAATTCAGATACGAAAGAGCGTATTGCTTTGATTCAACGCTTTATAGCCATTTTTGGTAAAGACCGTATTGTGAATGTGTTCGCAGACAGAGAGTTTATCGGTGAGCAGTGGTTTACATGGTTAATTGAACAAGACATCAACTTCTGCATTCGTGTTAAAAAAACTTCATTGTCACCAATCATTTAGGAAAGAATCATAAAATTAGTGATTTATTTCGCCATCTTAAAGTTGGTCAAATTGAATGTCGTAAACGACGGATTTTGGTTGGTCGGGTGAAACTATATATAAGTGCACTACAGTTAGAAAATGGAGAGCTTTTACTCGTCGTTTCTCCTCAGTTTAATGCCAATGCTATTCAGGATTATGCATTACGCTGGGAAATTGAAACCTTATTCAGTTGTCTCAAAGGACGCGGGTTTAATCTTGAAAATACGCGCTTGACAGACCCTAGACGAGTGAAAAAATTGATTGCGGTGTTAACTATAAGCTTCTGTTGGTGTTACTTAACGGGTGAATGGCAACATAATCAAAAAAAAGCGATAAAAATAAAGAAGCATGGACGACTCTCAATGAGTTTATTTCGCTATGGTTTAGACTATGTTCAAATGGCGATTCAGCGTTTAATTGGTTTTGGGAAAAAAGAAGAGTTTAAGGAAATTTTGGCAATTTTAAGAAAGCAGAATCCTGATAGGATAAGGGTTCTGTGAAATTTGTCGTGTACAGAGTATAATAATAATAATCGAGCATGAGTCTCATACGGATGCTCGGGTCGAAAGGGAATCCCCAGGCGAGTAACCTGTTTGCGGTGATCCATTAGCTGCAGGAGCAGAATAGCATACATCTGGAAGCAAAGCCAGGAAAGCGGCCTATGGAGCTGTGCGGCAGCGCTCAGTAGGCAATTTTTCAAAATATTGTTAAGCCTTTTCTGAGCATGGTATTTTTCATGGTATTACCAATTAGCAGGAAAATAAGCCATTGAATATAAAAGATAAAAATGTCTTGTTTACAATAGAGTGGGATATGTGGAGTCGATTAGTCCAATTTCTCGGTCAAAGCCCAAGGCCTTTTCGGCATTAACCAAGAGTCTGCTTAAGCACAATTTTCTGGTGGGTAATCATAACTTTTGCCTCATTTGTGATGGATTGATCTATCTTGATTCTACTGAATCGGATCATCGGATTGCCAAAGCCGTAGGTGGGCAAGGTGTTCTAGAGAATGGTCTGCTGGTTCATCCCATCTGTAATAGGATGAAATCAGATCTGAGCCTGGAAGAGATTAGAGCGGATTTGTTTGGTGAATTACTGTATTAATCAACAGAGCGATGAGCTCATTTTTGCAGAAGTATCAATGATTAATCACATGATTTAACTTTTGATACATTCAGCCAATATGGTTATTTTTAATTCAGTCCAGAATCACAACCAGAAACTAGCTGTAGTTTCTGAATGACCGTCAAGGTCCTTAGTTTCGCCCATAGATTCCCTCTGTGGGCTTTTTTTGATCAAAAATTGTATAGATGCTCTAAAATAAACCTTTTAGCATTTCATAAGCAATTAGGATTAAGGCTGAGACCATCAGCACAACAAAAATGAGTTCCACTCTAGTTAACAACTTAGTTCCATTTACTTTTCACTTAATTTATATAGCAGTTAACTCGTAGCATAAATGACATAACATGACATGGAAAATAATCAAAAAGACAGAATTTGGATTTTGATCAGATCTGCATGTTTACATGCTTCTACAGCAGCTTTGAATGTTTCACTTAACCTTTAAACTTTTCTTAAAACTAAATATATTTACATATACATTCTAAAATTTGATAGAATTTATTAAAACTTTAGATTCTAAGTGTA
Source organism: Acinetobacter sp. YH16044 (assembly GCF_013417145.1). Taxonomy (NCBI): domain Bacteria; kingdom Pseudomonadati; phylum Pseudomonadota; class Gammaproteobacteria; order Moraxellales; family Moraxellaceae; genus Acinetobacter; species Acinetobacter sp. YH16044. The sequence continues at coordinate 19,384 of NZ_VPEK01000033.1, read as the reverse complement.
AATAATGAGAAGCGCTAATATTCGACGTGATGGCTACTTAAAATTTCTGAATACATGGCAAGACCGTGATGTCATTAAAGTGCTTTCGGGTGTACGTCGCTCTGGAAAATCCACCTTATTGGCGATGTTTCAACAAGACCTAAAAGCACAGGGCGTACAAGCCGAAAACATCATTGCCATCAACTTCGAATTTATGGAATTTGAAGAACTCACCGATTACCGTAAACTACATGATTATGTATTATCCAAAGTTGATAAAAGTAAAAAAAACTATGTTTTTTTAGATGAAATTCAACATGTTACAAATTTTGAGAAAGTAGTCGACTCTTTATATGTTCGGGATTATATCGATTTATATATTACAGGCTCAAATGCATTCTTTCTAAGTGGAGAACTTGCGACTTTACTTACAGGACGCTATATAGAGCAACATGTTTTACCCCTTTCATTCCAAGAATTTAAACAGTGGCATATTGAAAATAATCCGATCATCCAACAATTATCAAATCGTGATTTGTATGCCATGTATACGCGCAGTAGTTTCCCTTATACGCTTGCCATGACTAGCCAGCAGGAAACTTATGATTACTTGCAAGCGGTCTATGCCAGTGTAATGTTTAAAGATGTTATTCCACGTTTGAATACTGCCGATATTAACTCTCTCGAGCGTGTCACAAGATATTTGGCAAGCGTGACAGGCTCAGCTATTTCCATCAATAAAATTAAAAATACCTTTGTTTCAAGTGGGGTTAAAATTTCATTTGAAACAGTAAAACGCTATATTCAGGGCTTACAGGACAGTTTGTTATTTTATAGTGCCGCACAATTTAAAGTACGCGGGCGTGAGTTATTACAATCCTCTGAAAAATACTATTTAGTTGATGTCGGATTGCGCCGGATTATGTTGCCTGATGCTAATGCTGATCAAGGTCATATCTTAGAAAATGTGATTTATCTTGAGCTTGTCAGACGAGGTTATACGGTCTATGTAGGGCGGGTTGATGAATATGAAATTGATTTTGTTGCTGTCGATACTTTACAGAATTTAACTTATTATCAGGTGGCATTAGAAACGCTCAATGAGGAGACACTCAGCCGAGAGTTACGTCCATTACAGAAAATTTCTGATTCGTATCCCAAGTATTTGCTTACATTAGACACGATAGGGACTGAAGCGAATTATAATGGTATTGTAAAAATGAGTGCTCTCGATTGGTTGCTATCTGAAAATAAGTAAAGTTGAGGGTAGACATGGATACTATTATTTATTAATTAAAACTCAAAGACTTTTCAGCATTAACCAAGAGTGTGATCAAGCATAATTTCTGCTCCAATTGTGATGGATCGATTTACCTCGACTCGATTGAGTCAGACTATCATGATTGAGCCAGAGTCGCTTACTGAAAGTAGCGAGAATTGCGCTGGAGTTTCTGAAGGATATTAATTCCTTAGTTTGCCCATTCATCCATCTGGGCATTTTTTTTTTGATTAAAATACAATGCGGTTCTTGCTAAAAAATGACGGCACCCACCATAAAACACAATATTCCAAAAATAATCCAAGGCCATATCTTTGCCTTCGGTTGTTCTAAATTCTGAGGATTATATTCCGTGTGTTCTAGCGATGTCGGTTGTGGAACACGGGTCTTTTTAGAGTAAGGTTGGTGTTTAGAGTAAGATAGTCCCGTACCTGGAATGCCGACACTGGTTCGCGTACCTTTTTTCCCAATATTTAGAGAAGCACCAGGTTTGCCAATGCTGGCACTGCTGATGCCTTTATGGGTCAGATTAATTTTAAAACCCGGGAATAATTTAATACTTTTACGAAATCTAAAACCCATATTTCTCTCATTCTAAAACTTAGCTCAATTCACGCGCTATACCAGGATCCATGATCTGCTAGAGATCGTACTTTGACGGCTATCATCAGGATACTAGTATATTTTTTATCTGATGATTGCAATACTACCTTTAAATACCGTCAAAAATATTTACTGTATATTTGCTGTAGGGTAATCTTAAAGCTGCTATTTATTGACTGATTGGTATATGACGACAGATAAGCATGAAGTGCTTCTTCGAATGCGAGCCATCGAGTTGCTTGCTTACTGGGAAGGTCGTTTGGTTACCAATCGTTTGATGAGCTGGTTTGGGCTCAGTCGACAGCAGGCTTCTGCGGATATCAAGCGTTACAATACGCTGTATAACCCCGATGCCTTGATTCATGACCCCTCCGTCAAGGGTTATGTGCCTAAGGCCAGCTTCCAGCCTGTACTGACTACAGCGCATATCAATGAATATCTCAATATGCTCTCGGGCTTGGTCAGTGAATCGCATGCCCTTATTGCGATGCCAGAACCGAATCTTACAGCAGTTCAATTACCTGATCGCAGTGTACGTCCTGAAGTGATTCGGGAAGTTTTGCGTGCCTGCCGCAACCAAAGTACTTTAAAAATGATTTATGCCTCGATGCAGAATCCGCAGTGGCATGAACGCATCATTTCCCCACACACCCTGGTGTATACCGGTTTTCGCTGGCATGTCCGTGCCTATTGCCATCAGAGCAAGCAGTTTAAGGACTTTTTACTCTCCAGAATTGATCGCACACCTGTTGTGATGGCGATTGAGTCAGTAGGCCCTGCTCAGGATCAGCAATGGCATGAAGAAATTGTACTGACGCTGATCCCTAATCCAAAATTGAACTCATCACAACAAGCGCTGGTCGAAAAAGACTTCGGCATGCCTGATGGCAGATTACAGATTCCGGTGAAAAAAGCCCTGGCTCACTATACTTTGCAGCGATATCAGGCCGCGATCACGCTGGCTGAGGCGGATGATGCCTTGAAATATCCCTTGGTACTACAACGCTCAGATATCGAAAAGCTGTCGTCTTACCTGTTTGATCAGGCGTCATAGGAGATTGGCTATGTTAGAACAATTTCATTATGACAGTGACCTGATTGGCGGTTCCCTGATGGTGCGTGAAAGCCGGCTGATCGCGGATCTGTTATTACGAGAAGCGACTCCAGAACAATGGCATCAGGCCATTCAGATTGACAATATTCTGCAAAAAAGAACGCCTGCTTCAGCCCAACGTAACGCCACTGCCATTCGTAAGCGTCTTGAGCGCTTAGAGCCTGATTTCTGGAAAGCTTTGCGGGATGGGGATGATGAGCTGGCGACTCAGGTGGCTTTTTGTGGGGCACTGGAACGCAACCTGTTGCTGCTTGAGTTTATGGAAACGGTGATGAGGGATGCCTATATCTCCCAGGCGCAATACTTGGACAGTTATATCTGGTCAGATTTTTTGGATGAACGCTCACAACGTGATCCGGATATCTGTGATTGGAAAGAGTCCAGCAAGAAAAAAATGGGGCAGGTGGTGTTTCGCATGCTGGCAGAAGCCGGTTATTTAAAAAGTACCCGTAAGCTGGAGTTGCAGCGCGTGATCGTCAGAGCAGAGCTGCGTAGCCTGTTGGAAGAACATTATAAACAACGCATTAAAAGATCTATGGAAGTGTCGGTATGGACGCGTTAGTTGTAGAGGGGCAGCAATGAGTCAAACAATACATGAGCGTCTGAACCAGATTCCAGAGCGAATACTTTCAACCGAGTTTCTCACTGGACAAGGATTGGGCAATGAAATTGGCTTCTGGATTTTTGATTATGCACCTGAAGATGAGTTGAAGGTGCGCGAATATCTGCATTTTCTAGACGGGATGCTGGAGAAAAAACACAGTCAGCTGAAGGTGGTGAATATCAACCTGCTGCAAGCCGTGGTGGATTATCTGTCTGAGCGTAACTTCATCGATAAAGCCATTCAAATGCAAAAAGCCAAAGGCGATGAGGCGCTGCTCAAAGCGCTGAAAGGCCCACTGCATATGGATAAGTTCGCGCCCTATCTGGTGAGTAAATATGCCACCAATGCACAAGATATTGTGTTGATGACTGGGGTAGGGTCGGTTTGGCCACTGTTACGTGCCCATCACTTATTGAACAGTTTGCATTCGTTACTGGGGCATAAGCCAGTGGTGCTGTTTTACCCAGGTTATTACGACGGTCAAGCGATGAGTTTATTTGGAAAAATTCCAAGCAATAATTACTACAGAGCATTCAGATTAGTGCCTTAACACGGCAAATAGAAATAAGAATTCGGGGGAATGGATTGAGATGAACATTAAAGAACTTTTTTATAAGCCATTAGATCGTGCGATTAACGGGGTCGTAAAAGCAGACCAGAATGACAATACTACGGTTTATCAGGAACTCGATGAGTATGTGGTCACCAATGAACTGGAAAAGCATTTTCGGGACTTTTTCCAGTCTTATGGCACAGACCTGAGCGATCCTTCGATTGCCAACCGTGTCGGCGTATGGATTTCAGGCTTCTTTGGTTCAGGTAAATCACATTTCCTGAAAACCTTGTCGTATATTCTGGCCAATAAAGTGGTACGTGATGCGCAAGGTAACGAGCGTAGCGCCGCAGAATTCTTTGATGAAACTAAAATCCGCGATGCATTTATCCGTGCCGATATTGGCAAGGCCGTTAGCCATCATGCCGATGTCATCCTGTTTAACATTGACAGTAAAGCCAGTTCCAATGACGATGGCAATCCGATCCTGAATGTGTTTTTACGTGTGTTTAACGAGTATCAGGGTTTTAGTGCTGACCATCCACATATTGCCCATATGGAACGTCACCTGAGCCAGAAAGGGGTGTATGAACGCTTTAAACAGGCGTTTGAGGAATCCAGCGGCATGTCTTGGCTAGAAGAACGTGACGGATATCAGTTCTATCAGGATGATGTCGAAACTGCGATTTCTCAGGCACTGAATCTATCAGCAGAAGCTGCACACAAGTGGTTTGAGGATTCTGAGCAGACCTTTAGTGTTTCGGTTGAAAACTTCTGTCAGTGGGTGAAAGAATACCTGGACAGCAAAGGACCCCAGCAACGCATGTTGTTCTTGGTCGATGAAGTGGGGCAGTTTATTGGCAGCGATACCCGCTTGATGCTGACATTGCAAACCATTACTGAAAACCTGGGTACGATCTGTAAAGGCCGCGCTTGGATTATCGTCACCTCACAGGCAGACATCGATGCTGTTTTAGGTGAGATGTCTTCTTCCAAAGCCAATGACTTCTCCAAGATTGCTGGTCGTTTTAAAACCCGGTTATCACTGTCCAGTTCCAATACCGATGAAGTCATCCAGAAACGTTTATTACGTAAAACCCCAGAAGCAGAAGCATTGCTCAGATCAGTGTTTGAGCAAAAGGGCGATATCTTAAAAAATCAGATTACCTTTGACCGTTCAGGCCCAACCCTAAAGAACTATGAGGGGCCAGACAGCTTTATCCATAACTATCCTTTTGCGCCGTACCATTTTCAGCTGGTACAAAAAGTATTTGAAGAAATCCGTAAGGTCGGTGCGACCGGTGCACACCTGGCCTATGGTGAACGGTCCATGTTGGATGCGTTCCAGATGGCCGCGAATGCGATTGCTACAGATGAAGTCGGTGCCCTGGTTCCTTTCCACCGCTTCTATACTTCAGTGGAAGGATTTCTGGATACAGCAGTGAAGCGTACCATCGACCAGGCAGGGCAGAATAAGACCCTGGATGGTTTTGATGTGCAGATGCTGCGTACCCTGTTCATGATCCGCTATGTCGATATCATCAAAGGTACGCTGGATAACCTGGTGACTTTGTCGATTGAGAAAATTGATGAAGATAAGCTGGCATTGCGCAAGCGGATTGAAGAGAGCCTGCAGCGTCTGGAAAAAGAGAGCCTGATTACTAGGAATGGTGATGAGTTCCTGTTCCTAACCAATGAAGAGCGGGATATTACCCGAAAAATTAAAGCCACAGACTTAGCGGCTTCAGAAGAAAATAAAGAGTTAGCCAACCTGATCTTTAAAGATTTACTGCGCGATCAGAACAAATACCGCCATCAAGCCAACAAGATGGACTATCAGATTGGTCGTTTTCTGGATGGTCATAGCCTGGATGGCAAGTATGAGAGCGATTTGAAAGTTGAAATCATTTCTCCGCTGGATACGGAATACAACCTCTATACTGAAGCTTACTGTATTGGTAAAAGTACTCAGGCCGAAGGACAAGTCCTGTTTAAACTGGCAGACGATAAACAGTTCTTTAATGAACTGCGCACCTGGCTGAAAACCAATAAATTTATTCGGTTAAATGATGATGGCACTCAGTCCGATATCACCCGTATCCTGGCAGACCGTGGCCGTGAGAACCAGGAGCGTAAAAAACGCCTGCGTGTCCGGGTCGAAGAAATGTTGCTGGACGCGGAAAGTTATGCCTTGGGTCAACATCTACAACTTTCATCTTCAAGTCCAACCACCAAGCTGGATGAGGCTTGTCGTTATTTGCTGGAAAACACTTATACCAAACTGAGCTATCTGCAGGTCTATCAGCAGGATGCCTGGCGTGAACTGAACGCCGTCTTGACTGTGGATGATATGGCGCAGCTCGGATTGTCTCTGGATGGCGGTCAGAGCAATCCCAAAGCCCTACAGGAAGTGGAGCAGTACATTGCACTACGGGCCACCGGTACAGAGCGTATTCTGGTGTCAGATGTGGTGGATCGTTTTGCCAAACGTCCTTATGGCTGGCCAGATGCCGAGATTTTACTGTTGGTGGGTCAGCTGGCTGCGATGGGGCGGATTTCACTACAGTTAAATGGCGGCAGCTTACAGTTAAAAGATGCCTTTGAGCCTTTACAAAACAGCCGCCGTCGCCGTGATGTGTCGATCATTAAAAAACGCCAGACTGATGATCAGGTATTGAAACAGGCACGCCAACTCACCCAAGAACTGTTCTCGGCGATGGGACCAGCGACTGAGAAAGAGCTATTTGAATTCTATTTGCAGCATCTTAAGACTTGGTTAGCCAACTTTAAGTCGTATAAGAGTAAAACTGATGTTGGGCAGTTCCCGGGTAAGAAAGTGATTGAAAAGTCTATTCTGACTTTGGAACGTCTGCTGGCGAATAGCGACAGCTTCGATTTCTTTAAGGCCGTGGTCGAGAACAAGGACGACTATCTGGATCTGGAAGAAGATTATCGTGATATTCATGAATTCTTCAGCAACCAGATGCCAAGCTGGCAACAACTGCAACAGGCCTTACGTCATTTTGAGAAAAACAAACAGGCGCTGGGCAGTGATGAGGTGGCAAAAAAAGCCCTCTCTGAATTACATCGCATTTCCACCCTTGAATCGCCCTATGGTCTGTTAAATAAAGTGGCTGATTTGGTTCGTACAGTGGAAAGCGTCAATGAGCAATTGTTGACTGAGAAGCGCAATCAGGCGATAGAACACATTGATGACAAGATCAAACAGTTAGAAGCCGAGATTAAAAACAGTGGTATTGCCACCGCTGAGCTGAGTAACAAGCTATTACGCCCACTACAACTGCTGAAAACGGATATTGAAGTGGAAACTAGCCTGTCCACCATCTATATGTTGCAAACTCAAACCAGCGTCGAGCGTTTTGATGAAGCCTTGTATGAGTTGGAAAGCGAAGTTCAGGCGGAAATCCAGCGTCAGGCCAAAGCGGCACAACTGGCTCAGAGCAAAGCCGAGAGTGTGGCGAGTTCAGCAACTACAGCCAGCCCAGTTACATCAACACCTGCTGCGAGTCCGGTACAGTCTGTGACAGCCGTAGTGCCACCGAAACCTGTTGTCGAAGTTGATGTCGCCAGCATTTACAGCAAAAGCTCAAGTAGTGTCTATCTGGAAACAGAAGAATCAGTGGATCAGTTTGTAGACGCACTCAAAGCTGAACTGAAAAAAATCGTGAGTGATAAAAAGCGTGTGCGTATCCGCTAACTCGGGTTAGGGATATCGGCATCAGTCATTAATTAAAGGTTTAAAGATGAATACCAGTAATATTAAAAAATACGCACCGCAAGCACGAAATGATTTTATCGCAGCGATGCGCAAGCAAGCCGCTAAATATGGCATCACCGCAGACCGCATTTTACCGGCAGAACAGAAAGGGGACTTGCTGCTGATTGGCGATCAGGTTTTTCCGCTATCAGTCATGAAACCACGTGAGAAGCTGATCAAGCGCATTCAAACCAGCAGTTTTGAGCAGACGATTGATTATATCGCTTATAGCTGGTTTAACCGTCTCTGTGCCATTCGCTACATGGAATGCAAAGGCTTACTGGATCATGGTCGCCGTGTGCTGAGCAGTGCCGATGGTAGTGCAGGCTTGCCGCAGATTCTGGAAGAATGTCTGGACATTGAGCTACCGGGTTTAGATGCCAGCCGTGTGGCTGAACTCAAGCTGGATGGCAATAAAGACGAAGAACTCTATCGTGAATTGTTACTGGCGCAGTGTCATGCGTTGAATCAGGTGATGCCACTCCTGTTCGAACAGGTGTCTGATGAGTCAGAACTGTTATTACCGGATAACCTGACCAAAACCGATTCGTTGATCCGTGATCTGGTCAGCAGTATTCCAGAAGAAGACTGGTCGGATGTGCAGATTATTGGCTGGCTGTATCAGTTCTATATTTCTGAAAAGAAAGACCAGGTGATTGGTAAAGTTGTCAAAAGTGAAGATATCCCTGCCGCGACACAATTATTCACCCCAAACTGGATTGTGAAATACCTGGTACAGAACAGTGTTGGTCGTCTATGGATGATGGCACAGCCAGAAAGTATGCTTGCCAGTGGGTGGGAATACTATATTCAGCCGGCTGAGCAAAGCGATGAAGTCAATGCACAGTTAAAACAGCTGATTGATGTACGGATCAGTGAAGATGGCGATAGCTTAAACCCTGAAAGCATTACGGTACTGGATCCGGCCTGTGGTTCGGGGCATATTCTGGTGGAAGCCTACGATTGCTTAAAAGCGATTTATTTGGAACGTGGTTACCGCAGTCGTGATATTCCACGTTTGATTCTGGAAAACAACCTGTACGGGATTGATATTGATACCCGTGCCGCGCAGTTAGCCAGTTTTGCGCTATTGATGAAAGCGCGTGAGGATGACCGCCGTTTATTTAGCAATCCACCGAAGCTGAATATTATTGCGCTACAAGACAGTCAGGATTTAGATGCAGATCAAATCTGGAAAGATCTCAACTTAAACCAAGCATGGCAAAAAGGCAGTCATGTCGATCTGTTTGGCAATGATCAAAAGGATTTAAGCAGTCCTGAAAATGACGAACGTTTTAAGCTGATTCAGGAAGTTTTAGCTAAGTTTAAAGAAGCCTCAACTTTTGGTTCTTTAATTTGTATGGATAGCCCAGAACAAGATTTTATCGATTTGCAAAATACCTTAGAAGGCTTGGTTATTGAGGGCGATACCTTACAGAAAGCCGCTGCTAAAAAATTATTGCCTTTGGTTATACAAGCAAAACTTTTAGCGAAAAAATATGATGCTGTAATCGCTAACCCGCCGTATATGGGTGCGAATACAATTACAAACTTAAAAGAATTCGCTAAAGATTACTATCCTGATAGTAAATCAGACCTCTTTGCCATGTTTATAGAACGTGGTTTCGATTTTTGTAAAGAATCTGGTGCTAGTAGTATGGTAACAATGCAGGGATGGATGTTTTTAACATCATATCAAAACATGCGGGAAAAATTACTTCTAAATCATTCAATTTGGACTATGGCTCATTTGGGAGCCCGAGCTTTTCCAGAGATATCAGGCGAAGTTGTACAGACTGTAGCATTCGTAGGTCAAAAAAAACATATAGGGGGTGTAAAGCCGGCTTTCTTCAGATTAGTAGATAAAAATCATGAGGAAAAACAATACCTATTAAAAAATAATTTAAATCGCTTTGATACAACCATTCAAGAAGATTTCCAAAAAATACCATGTAGTCCTATAGCATATTGGGTAGGTAATTCTATACGTGATAATTTTGAGAAAATGCCAGCATTAGCGGATATAGCTAATGCTAAAAGTGGACTAACAAGCGGAGATAAACCTAGGTTTGTAAGAGAGTGGTATGAAGTCAATCATACTAAGATCAATTTTGTAGCCAAAAATAATCAAATTAATTTAAATAAATGGTTCCCACATAATGATGGTGGTACTGCAAGAAAATGGTATGGAAACAGAAATCATATTATTAATTGGGAAAAAAATGGATTTGCAATTAAACAGCAGCGTAATTCTACCATTCGAAATCCATCATATTATTTTAAAGCTGGCGTAACCTGGACAGATATTTCGAGTTCTTTTTTTTGTGCAAGATTAGTAGATGAAGGCTTTATATTTGAAAATACAGGTTCTATGGTTTTTTCAAATAATTTAATAACAACATTAGGTTTATTAAATTCAAAAGTTGTTTTCTACTATATGAATCTTATGAATCCTACCTTACATTTTGGAGTTGGCGAAATAAATAAACTTCCATTTGATGTACAAGCAGCTAATGAAGAAAATATTAAGGTTTGTGTTCAATTATCTAAATATGATTGGGACTCCTACGAAACCTCATGGGACTTTACCCAAAACCCCATTATTCGTAGCCAACAGCCAAACTTAGAACTAGCGTTTAACACATGGCAACAGCAAAATACTGACGCCGTGGCTGAAATGAAACGCTTGGAAGAAGAAAACAATAAGCTGTTTATTGATGCTTATGGTTTACAGGATGAACTTACACCAGACGTACCAGATGAACAGATCACTTTAACTCGTGCCGACCGTGAAAAAGACAGCCAGCGTTTAGTCTCTTATGCACTTGGCTGCATGATGGGGCGTTATAGTCTGGATGAACCAGGTCTGATCTATGCCCATGCAGGTAATCAAGACTTTGATGCTAGCCGTTATCAAACATTCCCGGCAGATGCTGACGGTATTATTCCATTGACCGAAATGCACTGGTTTGAAGATGATGCAACGCACCGTATTCGAGAGTTCTTAACTGCCGTTTGGGGGAAAGAGACACTGGATGCCAATATGCAGTGGCTCGCAGAAAGCTTAGATAAAAAAGCCAGTGAAACGGCTGAAGACACCATTCGCCGTTACCTCGCCAGCAAGTTCTATAAAGATCACATGCAGACCTATAAAAAGCGCCCGATCTACTGGCTATTCAGCAGTGGTAAACAGGGGGCTTTCCAGGCGTTGGTGTATTTGCATCGTTATAACGAAAGCACCTTGGCGCGTATGCGTACCGAATATGTTATGCCACTGATTTCCAAAATGTCCGCCTATGCTAATTCTCTGGAAACAGCAAAAGAAAGCAGTGACTCTGCGGCTGAAATCAAACGCATCGAGAAAAAACTGCAAGACTTGCATAAGCAACAGGCTGAACTCAGTACTTTTGAAGAAAAGCTGCGTCATTATGCCGATCAGCGTATTACGTTAGATCTGGATGATGGGGTGAAAGTCAATTATGGCAAGTTTGGGGACTTGTTGGCTGAAGTCAAAGCGATTACGGGGGAGAAATGATGAATGCTTTTTCTCCGGTACTAGACCTTGATGAGGTCGTTGCATGAATTTAAGTCAACTACAACAAGGTCTGGAACAAGCCTTTTATATTGAACAGCACCGGATTGTCTTCTGGTACGATGCGGAACAGTCCTTTAGCGAAGAAGTAAAGGCGTTAAAACTGAATGATGTTCATATTCTGAATATGGCAGAAGAATCCAGCCTTGCGATTAAGCTTAAACTGGAACTTGAGGATCAGCAGGGCAAATACTTGCTGTATTTTCCAAGTCCTGAGCCTGAAACTGAAAAAGACTGGTTACTGGACATCAAGCTCTATTCACGCATCTTCTATGCCGATCGTTTCTCGATTATTTTCAATGAGCTTGGGCTACAGCAACAAAGTTTAAGAGAACATCTGGCCAAACGTGAAGAGTTCCTCAAAGCCAAAGCCCGTCTGAGCGCATTAAAACGTTATACCCAGCCTGATGCAGATGAACAGAATCTGGATATGGCCATGATTGCAGCTGTGGTCAAGGCCGACAGTGCCGAACTCATGCATATCGTTCTGGCACTGGCAGATGAAATGGTACAGCAGAACCTGGCTCTGGAAGTCAATCCAGACTCCTTTGCTGAACTGGAAAAATTCCAACTGGTGCCAGCTTTGGTCACCGCATTACAGGCGGAAATTGGTTATCCAGCATCGGTTGAAGAATTGAATGGGGAAGCACCATTCAAGCTCGGTACGTTCTTTATCCGTTTGATGACTACAGGTTTCTGTGAAAGCCTGGGCGATATACCGCTATGGGCTCAAGAACTGGTGATGTCATCCGTCAGCTCCCGTGCGACGGCTAGAGCCTTTTTGTCGCGCTGGAGAGACAGTTCTAAATACTACCCAACCTTCGATACGCTTTCCCAGACCGTGGCGAATGCACTGCGGATCCAGGAGAGGGTCGGGGCCTTTGATCTGGGGCAGCTGCTGGATGTCATGACCTTTGAAGTGATTGAACAAAAGATCATTGTTGATTTGGCCAGTCATATCCCTGCAGCAACCAAAGCTGAACTGGAACATTTCAGAACGATTATTTCTACCCGTCTGGATGGTTATTGGGCTTCCAAACATAAGGATGATGCAACACGCCGTAAATATCGTACTGTCTATACAGCGTTGCAGGCAGCCATTGAGCTGTTTAGCCTGCGACAGCAGTTTGATGCCGGTTTCTATTTCGACTCCAGTGAAGCTTTGTATAAAGCCTACGAGCAGGAGTTGTATCGCTTTGATATGGCCTATCGCCACTACAGTGCTGCTTCTCAACGCGCTCATGTCGATATCCTGAAAAAACTCGATGAAGAAGTGGAAAATTGCTATTCCTACTGGTTTATTGACCACTTGGCACGCAACTGGGGCGAGCGGATTGAAGCTGAGCAACGCTTGAATGTCTGGAAAATGGCAGATATCCCAAATCAGCAGAACTTCTACGATACTCACGTTAGACCCTTACTCAGTTCCGCAACGAAACGCCGTATTGTGGTGATTATCAGTGATGCTTTCCGTTATGAAGCTGCGGTAGAGCTGCGTGATCGTATCAATGAAAAGCGTTATTCTGAAGCGACCTTGTCTTCACAGCTGGGCGTTGTCCCAAGTTACACCACACTTGGCATGGCCTCGTTGTTGCCGCATCAGACTTTGGAGTACAAAGAGGCCGCAGGTGATGATGTTTTAGTAGATGGGCAGTCCAGCAAAGGGACTGCAGCACGATCCAAAATTCTGGCTGCCTATAATGGATTGGCAGTAACCGCTGAAATGGTAAAAGGCTGGTCGCGTGATGAAGGCCGTGAAGCGCTGAAAGATCATGAGCTGATTTACGTTTATCACAACGTGATTGATGCACGCGGTGACAGTGCCTCGACAGAATCAGAAACCTTTATGGCGGTAGAACATGCTATTGAAGAGCTGACCGAACTCAGCCGCAAAATCTTAATGCACTTCAATATTTCTACCCTGTTGATTACAGCCGACCATGGCTTCCTGTTCCAGCAAAGTAAACTGGAATCTGCGGATCGTTCAAGCTTGACTGAAAAACCTGCCAATACATTGAAGAGCAAAAAACGCTATGTGATTGGGCATGGTTTACCAGAGAGCAAGGAAGCCTGGAAAGGCTCAACCCAAGCTACGGCAGGCACATTATCTGCGACTGATTTCTGGATTCCAAAAGGGGCGAACCGTTTCCATTTCGTAGGAGGCTCACGTTTCGTGCATGGCGGCATCATGCCTCAGGAAATTGTGGTACCGGTACTGATGGTAAAACAGCTACGTGGTGAAAAGGCTGGACAGCGGACCAAGCGTAAAGTTGAGGTCATTTCTACCAAATCCACGCTGAAGATGGTCAATAACATCCAGAAGTTTGATTTGATGCAAACCGAAGCTGTCAGTGAGCTGGTCATGCCAGTGACTTTATCCATTGCCATTTATGATGGGGATCTTAAAGTTTCCAGTGAAGAAACTTTGACTTTTGATAGCACTACCGACTCTGTTGCCGATCGGGTCAAACAGGTCAGACTGTCATTGTCTGGCACTGATTTTGACCGTAAGAAAGATTACTTCCTGGTACTGAAAGACAAAGACCTGAATATCGAGATGCAACGCTATAAGGTCACCATTGATTTGGCATTTACCGATGACTTCTTCTAATAACGAATTAACGATAGAGCGTAGCCTACATGGAATCTGCTAACGATAAAGAACTGGATCAGCTGCTGAATGAACACTTTGCTGGGCGGGTGGTACGTAAGGATCTAACTAAACTGATCAAAGAAGGGGCCAATGTCCCTGTCTATGTACTCGAATACCTGCTGGGGATGTACTGTGCCTCGGATGATCCAGAGATCATTGAACAGGGACTACGTAACGTAAAGACCGTACTGGCTGAGAACTACGTCCGACCGGATGAAGCCGAGAAGGTGAAATCCCTGGTCCGTGAACGGGGCAGTTATAAGGTCATTGATCGGGTGACTGTAAAACTGAATGAGCGTAAAGACAAATACGAAGCATCATTTAGTAATCTGGGCATCAAAGATGCCGAAATCTCGGCAGGCATCGTCAAAGAGTATGAAAAATTACTTGTTGGTGGTATCTGGGTCATTGCTACGCTCAGTTACTATTATGAAGAAGGACAAACCAATTCTCCATTTGGGGTGAGTTTACTCAAGCCGATTCAAATGCCGAATATGAATATGGATGAACTTTTCAGTGGCAGAGCAGCATTAAGCACTGATCAGTGGCGCGAGAGTTTAATCCGTTCGATCGGCATGGAACCGGCTTCGTTAAAAGAGGACGTGCAATGGCACCTATTAGCGCGTATGGTTCCGTTCGTTGAAAATAACTATAACGTCTGTGAACTTGGACCACGCGGTACCGGGAAAAGCCATATTTACAAAGAGTGTTCACCGAATAGTATTCTAGTTTCAGGTGGGCAAACCACTGTCGCCAATCTGTTCTATAACATGAGTAGCCGCCGTATTGGTCTGGTTGGACTCTGGGATGTGGTGGCCTTTGATGAAGTCGCTGGTATTTCCTTTAAGGACAAAGATGGCGTACAGATCATGAAAGACTACATGGCCTCTGGATCTTTTGCCCGTGGTCGTGAACAGATGGAAGCCTCAGCTTCGATGGTTTTTGTGGGTAATATTAACCAAAGTGTGGAATCTCTGGTTAAAACAAGCCATCTCTTGGCGCCGTTCCCTGAAGCCATGATTGATTCGGCATTCTTCGATCGTTTTCATGCTTACATCCCCGGCTGGGAAATTCCCAAGATGCGCCCGGAGTTCTTCACCAACCGTTATGGCCTGATTGTTGATTATCTGGCTGAATTCTTCCGGGAAATGCGCAAGCGTAGCTTTGCAGATTCCATTGAGAAGTACTTCAAACTCGGAAATAACCTGAATCAGCGTGATGTGATCGCCGTTCGCAAGACGGTTTCTGGATTGATGAAGCTGCTCTACCCACACGGTCAGTTTAATAAAGAAGATGTACGGCAATGTCTTCAATATGCACTGCAGGTGCGCCGTCGGGTTAAAGAACAGCTGAAGAAAATTGGAGGGATGGAATTCTATGATGTGCATTTTAGCTATATCGACAATGACACCCTAGAAGAGCACTTTGTTTCCGTCAAAGAGCAGGGGGGTGGCGGACTGATTCCTGAAGGTCCAGCCAAGCCAGGTTTTCTGTATACCATCGGGCTGAGTAATAAAGGCATGCCGGGGTTATACCGCTTAGAACTTCAAGTGACCAAAGGTTCTGGAAAATTGGCGACATCAGGCTTATGGAATTCAAGCAGTGCCAAGGAGCAGGTCAAAATCGCATTTGACTACTTCAAGGCCAATGCATCCAGAATATCGGGTGGCAGTAAGGTGCTGGAACATGACTTCCACTTACATGTGGTTGAATTACAGAATACCGGGCCGCTCAGCCATCTTGCCTTACCAAGTTTAGTGGCTTTCGCTTCTGGCCTGTTAGGACGATCGGTACAAAGTCAGATGGTGGTACTGGGTGATATGAGCTTGGGTGGTTCTGTGACACCGGTGGAAAGTATTGCCGAATGTCTGCAAGTTGCTTTTGATGCTGGTGCCAAGAAGGTTGCTTTGCCAATGAGTAGTGCGGCAGATATCCCAACGATTCCTGTGGAACTGTTTACCAAGTTCCAGACCAGCTTTTATGCAGATCCGGTAGATGCTGTGTTTAAGGGGCTAGGGGTGGATTAATTTCATATCTGTCTGGAAGAGTTACAGTAGATTGTTTTAAATTCAGTTTCTCAAGTTAAACACCATGTTGTAAAAGCATAATACTGCCTCTTTTAAAGAGCTAGTATTTTAGTGGGGGATTACCCTTCATTTTTTCTTGATCAGATATCTGTTGTATTTTGACAGGATTTTGTTGATCTAAATATTTTTGATACCAAACACGCAATGTTTCAGGAGTACAACCGATTTTAGGAGCAATAGCTGTGATTGCTGCCCAAGTAGAAGGATAATCTTTTTCAGATTCAATTAGTAATTGAACCGCTCTTTCTCTGATTTCAGGGGTCAATTTTACTTTGCCATTTGTAAGGTAAAAGGGGGCAATTTTAGAATGCCGTTGACAATGTATCGCCTTTTGAGTTTGAAGCAATGTACAATGATAAGATTAACCCGTTAGGTCAGGTGGCCTAACTTAAATAAAAATTCTCCGACAAACCCGGTACGGTTCATAGCGAGTATCTGCTTATAAAAATTAGGTTTATTTGATTTTAACATCCGAATTGGGTATATGAGACTTTATGTTAAATGAATGATATAACCCATAGAGAAATATCATCAAATAATGAAGATACTTCGGATAAATTTTTGCTATAAATTATTGTTTTTATATCATTTTCTGAAAGCTTCCAAAATCCATCGGATGCTAGAATATATGTGGATTTTTTTTCAATATCTAAGGTCTTAAAGCTCAAGGGTTTTAACTTTTTTGTATTAAATGACTTGGTGACAATATTATCATTTGAAGAAGACCTAAGTATCATTTCGATACTTTGGGGATCTGTTTGATTATTTAAGCTCATCGCTAAATTATGAGGATAAGTAATCCAACTGATTTGTTGCTCATTATTGATTTTCCCAAGTCTGCAATCACCCAAATGTGCTGAATAAATTTGAGTCTGACTAAAAATAACCATCAAAATACTCATTGCTGCAGGTCGCAATTTTCCCCGATGTTCTATATAAAAATTCTCTGTTAGACGTTCAAAAAAATCATGTATATCTTGTGTAGTATTATTTAATTGAGCAAAGACGTCCTTCAAAGAAAGCACATAAGCCTGAAAATTTTTAACTAGTATGTCGCTGTTTTTACATCCCCCATGACCATCCACTACGTAACAAAAATATAGATTTTCATTATCAGTAAGGTTCCCTACAGCATCGATTCCAAATTTTTCTGGTGCGCTAAGATTCTGACATAAGGAAAAGGAGTTTATTAATATGCTTTTGGCCATTGTTTTATGATCGCTTGAATTACTTGTAAAGCTCTTTCTCTTGAGCCAAATCTACATTGATCTTCCATTATGATTTCAAAATCAGTTAATTCAGTGAGTTTTTTAAATTGGTCAGATAAGTAATCTTTGAGTTCTGTTGGAGCATTATAGACTTCTTCAACTAAGGAGGATCGTCCCAAGCAAATTGTGATGATATCTTCTAAGTCTTTGCTATATAAGGGATCTTCTTTACGGCCATGTAATGCTTCAAACTTGGTTGCTAAGAAATATTCAGGCATTAAGGTATTGATAATTAAATTATTTCCTAGCTTATACTCTACTTTTTTCTTATAAGCTTCTAGATACCAAGAATTAGAGAAGCCTAAAATTTTTTCATCAGTGGGCATAAAGTCTACAATTAGATCTTCCCCTAGTTGGTAGCGACAAGTGAAGTCCGTGTTCTTTTCAAATGGATCTGAACTTTGATAATTTTTAAACCCTAGTTTTCTGACTTTCTCATCTAACTCATACCATTGGGTTGTAGTCTTTATATCTACAATTAAATCAACATCTTGAGTGTATCTAGTTGATAAAGATAAATTTTCTGGATCTAAAAACAGGCTAGTAGTGCACCCTCCAATAAATACTAGGTCTTTGATAAGATCCTCGCTTAAAGCACTTATAACCTGCTCTAGCATCTTCATTTGTGTTAAAGCATTATTCATTGTAGATACTCACGTAATAACTTTTCAGCTATTTTCTTTTCCCTTGGGGAACCTATTCTAAACACATCAATAAGAGCAAAAACTTCATACAGGAAATTATCATCTAACGCTGCATATGGTACAGATTTATATAATGGTTCAACTGCTAATCCTGAAATTGATTGATAGCTTTGAGCGGGCCAAATATAAGGTAATGAAGAAGAATACGATAAATGATCTGAAAGTTTTTTATTATTGAAAACAGTAGGAATACCAATATCAATAGCACCAACTTCTGTATGGAAAAAGTATTGAAAACTGTAAATAATTAGGTCTAAGAGAGCTCTTCTATTGGTTTTCCATTGCATTTCTACTAGCTCTAATCGCTTAAATGGTGAATTAGAGGTTACGATCAATAGCCCTATCTTGATTAAACGCTTTAAAGATTCTGCAACCTCACTTTTACTAATAACTACTGCTTCAGCCAACCCTCTGATTGATAAAGAATCATAAAAAGCACTTAATTTTAAAAAGATATCTAACTGCTCATCTTCTAATTTATCCCACTCAAGTTGTGCTTCTGAATAGTATTCTTTGAATATCTGGTGCTGATTCTCAATAGAGATCAGTTTTACGAGAACTAGAATGTCTTGAGGTTTAATCATATTAAGTTACCTTGTCCTTAATCCGTGGACTGAATTCATATTTGATCAACTCATTACACTATTTGCAAGTATTTTTTAAAAATAATATTAAATAAAAAAGCCCGACATCTTGTCGGGCTTTTTCATGTTTGGTGCTAGGTAGGGCTGTCTACCTAATAATCCTGGTGCTAGAACTTATCGTTATTGTTTTATGTTCCGGAACGTCCTGTTCCTGTATGACTTCATCATAAGTAAAAAACCGCAGCTGCCCTAGCCGCAAAATCCCTAAATCTCTGTGCGCCAGGGCGTACAAAAATGGCTAAAAGTTGTCCCGGTTTTATCCGCAGAAATTGGGGATAGTTGGTGTCTATGTCGGATAACCGCCATTATATTTAATAAAAGTATAAGATCAGGGAAAGTTACAGTTTTTATTTAAAATTGAAGTATCCATTAGACTTATGAATATTTATAAAAGGTATATAGAGATGGATCCGGAAATTTGAACAACTCCTATAAGTGATACTCTGCTCCTCAAATGATGTTATAAACATCAATATATGGAGTATTTTATGGCACGTAGACCAAGAAGAAATCATTCAAACGACTT
>NZ_VPEK01000032.1:0-29903 GCF_013417145.1 Acinetobacter sp. YH16044 | reverse complement strand
TTAGAGGAATTGCCACAAGATACGATAAGCTAAAACGTAACTATCAAAGCGCTGTTGCTTTAGCTTGTATATTTATATGGTTGCCTCTTTAGCTCAATTTATCGGCTGTAAATGTCAACACACCCTAATTAAAAAACAATTAAATCACACTTGCCGGATATTTTTATTATGGACCTTTATCTTGTCGCCATCTTTGTATTACTGATTGCTGCAGCATGCTTGGTTGTATCGCTGTATAAATCACGATCTTAATTCAACTTCACAGCTAGATTTCAAATAAAAACAGCCTGATTGCAATATGATCAGGCTGTTTTTATTTATCCAAATGATTAATCCACATCACGCTGTACAATTTAGCGTAGAACATCACGAATCGATTCATCTTTATCAAATACAGATTTTGCAAAAGGGCAGAGTGGAATAATTTTCACGTTCTTTTCCCGAGCAAAATTCACTGCTGCATCGAGGAGATGTCGTCCAACACCTTGTCCTCGCAAGCTGTCACTGACATCGGTATGATCAATAATAAATTTATCATCGCCTGCCCATGAGTAAGTCATCTCTGCCAAACGCTCCCCATTTTGCTCAACAAAGAAAGCTCCTTTTTTTTGATCATCATCTTGTTGTACAAACATCTTAAATTTCCTCCATTTTTTTATAAATTGGCATGTAATGCAGGTCAACTCTGTTGTTTTTGTATTAATTTAAACCGCATGCACAGGGCTTAAATCGGTTCCTGCTTATGTATAGAGCATAGTAAAATAAGCCACTTTATTTATTTGAAGACACTCATGTCTGCCTCTCCCTCCGAAATGGCTTCTTCTGGCTCTTGGACAGCTGTGATTGCTTTGGCTTTCGCAGCATTTATTTTTAATACCACTGAATTTGTACCTGTCGCTTTACTCAGTGATATTGGTAAAACATTTAGCTTAGCCGCGACCGATGTCGGCATTATGATTACGCTGTATGCATGGGTGGTTGCGCCGATTTCTTTGCCGATCATGTTATTGACCAAAAATATTGAACGTCGCTCGCTCCTGATTTGTTTATTTATAGTGTTTATTATCAGCCATGTTCTGTCGTATTTCGCATGGAGCTTTAATACCTTATTGCTCAGTCGAATCGGCATTGCCTTCTCACATGCACTTTTTTGGTCAATTACTGCATCGCTGGCGGTTCGTGTTGCACCGAAAGGCAAAGAATTTCAAGCCTTGGGGCTTTTGGCCACAGGCACGGCTTTGGCGATGGTTCTCGGTATTCCGTTTGGGCGTATGGTTGGAGAAGTCTATGGTTGGCGAAATACCTTTGCTCTGATTGGCATTGGCGCCAGTATCGTTTGCCTGATTTTAGCCAAAACGCTGCCAATACTGCCGAGTTTGAACTCTGGCTCGCTGAGCAGCCTAAAACAGTTTATTCGCCGTCCAAGCTTAATGATGGTCTTTGCATTAACCATTATCGTCATTAGCGCGCAATTTACCGCATATAGCTATATCGAACCGTTCTCACTCAACATTGCTGCATTCAGTTCCATGCAAACCACCACGTTGCTATTAATCTTTGGTGCAGCAGGCTTTCTAGGTTCTTATCTCTTTGGGAAATTTGGTGGAAAATATCCTAAAGTTACGATTCCTTTGAGTACGGGCATACTGGCTTTATCGATGCTGCTGTTGCTGCCTGTTTCTTTGAGTTTTGCAGGTGTGAGTGCGGTGTGCTTATTGTGGGGCATGAGTATCATTGGATTTAGTCTCGCATTACAGTCAAAGACGCTGCATCTCGCATCCGACGCCACAGATGTCGCCATGGCCATTTATTCAGGACTTTATAATGTCGGGATTGGCGGTGGTGCACTCTTGGGCGGTATCGTCAGCATGCATTTCGGTTTAAGTTATATCGGCGTGATCGGAGGAATCATCGCCGTGATCGGCACACTTTTAGCCTTAGCGTTGGTACACCGTGGTGATTTTAATCCTCCCGTGACACATTAAGTGAATTCGAAAATTGCTGATTGCACTTTGTACTAAAAACTGTCATGCTTTGCCGCATATTTGGACAGTGTCCAAAACAAAATTTGAACAAGGGGAGTAGCCTCCTCCAAACGTAAACCTTGTTTTACGTGTCAGAATATCGTCATTACACTTTGCAAAAAGTCGGTATCTGAGCATCGCTGCTGCAAATCATTACAGTACGATGTAGGCAAGACCTTGATCATGTTGTCTCAGGCGTTTTATTTCGTCTGGCAACTGGTCGAGGTTTTTTTATGGCTGGTTGTTAGATGTGGAGAATACACATGGAAACGATTGGCTCTTTATGGCTATATCTGGCATTTTTCGGTTTAGTCACCATCATGCTACTCATCGACTTTTTAGGCTTTAAAAACAACAAAGGCCAAGAAATCAAAGTCAAAACCGCTGCCTATTGGAGTATTGCATGGGTCTCTGTGGCTACCTTATTCGGTGGTGCATTGTGGCTCTACTTACAGCAAACCGCTGGTGTCGCTGTTGCAAACACCAAAGTCATGGAATATTTCGCTGGTTATCTGCTCGAAAAATCACTTGCAATTGATAACGTTTTTGTCTGGCTCATGATCTTTGCTGCCTTTGCCATTCCACCTGCTTTGCAGCGCAAACTGTTACTCTACGGTGTCCTCGGTGCAATTGTACTACGTACCATCTTTATTTTTATTGGGGCATGGTTCGTTCAAGAATTCTCTTGGGTGCTGTACTTCTTCGGTGCGTTCTTGGTGTATACCGGCTTTAAATTCCTTAAGGGTTCAGACGAAGACGACAAAGATATCGAAGATATGGCAATTTTGAAGTGGCTACGTAAACACATGCGTATTACCCCTCAAATGCATGAAGATAAATTCTTCGTTCGTCAAAATGGTGTCTTGTGGGCAACGCCGCTCTTTTTAGTGTTGATCTTGGTTGAAGCATCGGACGTGATTTTTGCGGTGGACTCAATCCCAGCAATCTTTGCGGTTACCTCTGACCCGTTTATTGTACTGACTGCAAACTTGATGGCGATTTTGGGTCTACGTGCCATGTTCTTCCTCTTGTCTGGTGCTGCATCGAAAATGCATTACTTACCATATGGTCTGGGCATTATCCTGGTATTTATTGGCGCTAAGATGCTGTTGCTTGATGTGTTCCACATGCCAATTTGGATTTCACTCGGCTTTATTGTGGTGACCTTAACCATCACCGCGTGGTTATCGATCCGACACAGCAAGAAGTACAATGAAACCATGCTTTAAAACACTTAGATGATTAAAAGCCTTCTTTCGAGAAGGCTTTTTTATTCTGTAATAAAGCCATGAGCTAAGCTTCAGGCGTCATCAAGAGTTTGAGTTTCGGCCAGCGTTGTAAAAATTGTTTTTGCTGCACACGCTGCAAAAAAGTCGCCTGACTGACTAAACGTGGGTTCCAACGGACATTTAACTCAAATAAATCATCTAAACCCAAAGGAGCAATCAGCTGTATTTGTTGTTGATCATCCAATTTAACGGCGATGGCAGTGGCAGTTTCTGGCCACAAAGATAGCGCATGCTCAATCGACTTGAGCGCCTGTATCGGCTCGCCATTTTCCAAGCGATACCACTGGTGTACTGTCGCTTGGTTGGTGACATCCCAATGAATGTGAGGAAAATCCAACTGCATCTGCTGTTGAATCCTGTAACCCTGTGTTCCATCATCATGTTCCGCATAATAAATCACATCGACTTCTGTGCCTTCCAGTGCATAGTGTTGTTGATGTCGCTGTGACCAAATTAAATTACGAACCACGCCTGCAGCCAAATAAGCCTGTGTATCTATGGCATACAGGGCATGTAAAATCTGCATGATGCCTTGATGCTGCAATAGGTCATGTTTTAATTGGTCTGAATAACGCATGTACATTAAAGGGTTCATTGTCGTTTTTTAAAGGGCGCTCTTGAGATCAATATAGCAAGCGTTGCGACTCATGGTCTTTATTCATTCATCGATGCAATGTATACAGCTCAATGCTTTTGTATTATTCAAATCAAATACAATGAACAAAAAACAGAATCACTCATAAACAGCTGTTCTATTTTTTAGAACACATTTTCACAATTACTCTAACGGTATTTTGAACCAAATTGGGCTACAATCAACCGAAAAAATTCTAAACTGCAGGTATGTCATGTCTTCTGTTATCGCATCTACAGCGATCCGTGGTCGCTTTCTAGATATTCAGAATACAGTTGCCCAAGCACGTGAAATTCACGACCAAGTGCGCTATTTCGAAGATGGTTTGCTGATTACGCAAGCCGGAAAAATTCAATGGTTCGGTCCATGGTCTGAGGGCCAACACCATCTCCCAGATCAGGTTGACGTACAGCATTATCCAGATCAATTGATTGTTCCGGGTTTCATCGATACCCACATTCATTATCCACAAACGGAAATGATGGGGGCTTATGGTGAACAACTGCTGGAATGGCTTGATACTTATACCTTCCCAACCGAAATCCAATTTGAAGATCCGGCTTATGCAGAGCAAATTGCACAGTTTTTCGTAAACGAGTTACTCAAAAACGGAACCACAACAGCCCTTGTTTTTTGTACCGTTCATTCACAATCGGTCGATGCTTTATTTAAGGCTGCAGAACAGCATCAGATGCGCTTAATTGCCGGTAAAGTCATGATGGATCGTCATGCACCTGAAGCATTATGTGACACTGCAGAGAGTGGCTATAACGACTCCAAAGCACTCATCGAAAAGTGGCATGGCAAGGCCCGTAACCTTTATGCCATCACGCCTCGCTTTGCCCCAACCTCAACGCCTGAACAATTGGCACGGGCAGGGGAGCTAAAAGCCGAGTATCCTGATGTTTATGTGCATACACATTTGAGTGAAAATAAAAATGAAATTGCGTGGGTCAAATCATTATTCCCTGAGCAAAATGGGTATTTGGACGTTTATCATCATTATGGTCTGACCGGATCACGTTCCGTGTTTGCGCACTGCGTGCATTTGGAAGATGCCGAATGGGACTGTATGCATCAGACCAACTCTGCCATTGCGTTTTGTCCAACCTCGAACTTGTTCTTAGGCAGTGGTTTATTTCCATTAAAGAAAACATGGGAAAAACAGGTGAAAGTCGGCTTAGGTACAGACATTGGTGCAGGTACTTCATTTAACCAACTACAAACCATCAATGAAGCCTACAAAGTTCAACAACTTCAAGGCGATAAACTGTCCGCATTTGAAGCGCTGTACCATGCCACTTTAGGGGGAGCAAAAGCCTTAGATCTAGAGGACAAACTTGGAAACTTTGATTTGGGCAAAGAAGCAGATTTTGTGGTGCTCGATTTAAAAGCCACGGCTCTACAAGCCCTACGTCAACAACGTGCCAAAAATCTGGAAGATGCTTTATTTGCCCTCATGCTGATGGGTGATGATCGTAATATCCATGCCACCTATGTATTTGGACAATGTGCTTATGTCAAAGCATAAAACGGCTCGACCGAGACGAAAAACAGCGTTGAAAATTGGACTGATTGCCGTCGCTTGTCTGTGCTTACTCAAGCGTGACAGCACTTCCAAGAAAAACTGATTACATTTTCAACGGCAAAAAAGATGCATCTGCGAGCCAGATGTATTAAAATTGGTTCATCTTTAGAGGTGTTGCAAGTCAACACCTTTTTTATTTTTTGATTTGCTTTTTTAGGTATCTACCCATGTCTGTTCAAATGAGCGTACTGATTTCCACTGAAGAAATTCAAGCTAAAGTGAAAGAGCTTGGCGCAAAAATTGATGCACACTATGCTAACAGCGACAAAGAGTTGGTGTTAATCGGTCTATTACGTGGTTCCGTTATTTTTATGGCTGACCTTTGCCGCGCAATTTCAAAACCGCATGAACTCGATTTCATGACCGTTTCAAGTTATGGCGGTGGGACAGTATCTACTCGTGATGTAAAAATCTTAAAAGATTTAGACGGCGACATTAAAGATAAAGATGTCTTGGTGGTTGAAGATATTATTGACTCAGGCAATACCTTAAGCAAAGTCTTAGAAATTTTACAGACGCGTAATCCAAACTCAATCGAGCTTTGTACTTTGGTCAGCAAGCCTTCACGTCGTGAAATTGACCTCGATGTAAAATTTTTAGGTTTTGAAGTCGAAGATAAATTTATCGTGGGTTATGGTCTGGACTATGATCAAAAATATCGTCATATTCCTTTTATTGGCGAAATTGGTCTCTAAGCAAGATCAGATACTTAAGAGTGGCCGAAGGCCACTTTTTTTTATTTTTTGGTTTGTTTTGAACAAAAAAACAACAGTTTTTTGCATGTTTAGGCTATAGCTCTGCGCAGTTTTGATTAAAGATAAAGATTGAACATGTCGTAAAAAACAAATACATGATAACAAAAGGAGAGTTACTATGTGGTCACTCATTGTTGCGATTGTTGTTGGTTTTATTGCTGGTTTAATTGCACGTGCGATCCATCCTGGAGATGACAAAGCCGGTTTCATCATGACCACCATTCTCGGGATAGCAGGTTCTTTACTTGCGACCTATGGCGGACGTTTATTAGGTTTGTATGGAGAAAATTCTGCCGCTGGATTTATCGCTTCCGTCATTGGTGCGATCATCGTGTTGTTTATCTATAACCTTGTAACGAAAAAAACCCGCGTCTAATTTTTATAGCGCCATTAAAATACCCGCCTGTAGACGGGTATTTTTTTTATTTATATTTTATTCATACCGTACAACTGAAATTATTTGATCTCTTTTAACATCGATTCTAATTCAGCAGCAGGGTAAGCACCGGTTAAGATCGAACCGTTGGCAAAGACGATTCCCGGTGTACCACTTAGTTTTAAGCTTTTAGCTAATTTTAAATTTCGATCAATGGGGTTTGCACAACTTTTCGCTGACTTCGGTTGAATTCCCTTATTGATTAAATTATCCCAGGCCATAGCAGGGTTTGACTCACAAAAAATCTGCTTAGATGGCGCCAACGACTGCGGTTTTATCGCTGTGACAAAAGTATAAATGGTCACATCATTGAGTTTTGCCAGCTCTACTTCAAGCTTCTTACAATATGGGCAATTTGGGTCAGAAAAGATCGCGATTTGGCGCTTCCCATTCCCCCTGACTGTTTTAATCGCATCTTGTAATGGAAGTTTATTCCACTCAGTTTTTTGCTGACCGAGGATCAATTGTTTGGTCAGATTCTTTTGATCTTTTAAACGGATCATAGAACCTGCGATCACATAATCCGCATTTTCACTCAAATACAAAACTTGATCTTCAACAAAGCCACTATATATGCCCGGCATTTCTGTACTTTGAATATTTTCAATTTTTAAACCGGGGTGCTTTTCTGCCAAGAGCTTTTGAACGTGTGCTGCATCTGCCAAAGCAAAAGTCGAAAGGGTGGTACTCAACGCCAACGCACATATTTTTTTCAACATAGACCGAACTTCAACATTTAATTGATTCAGCATTCTAAGCCTTAACACGTGAAAGTCTTGGGCTTTTTTCAGTTCATTACGCAATAGCTACATGCCGTTTCACGTGGAACATATTAAGCTGCATCAGGTGAATTAATTTCAACAGACACATGTACAATTTCTTCATGAATCGACAGCGCTTGACGCACTTCATCTGCGCTCAATGCCTGACTGGTTTCTAAGGCCACAATACACGAAAACTGACCTTTACCCACTTTCCACACATGTAAATCGGTCACATCGACGTCGACAGGCAATTGCATTAAAACTTCTCGAATCTCATCAACGACAGGGTGATCCATTTCCGCATCCAGTAATGTTTGTCCTGTTTCTTTCATCAAGCCAATGGCCCACTTACCGACCAGCACTGCACCAACAATCCCCAATAGCGCATCTAAAAATCCCCAGCCCATCCATTTTCCAGCAAATAAAGCCACAATGGCCAACACTGAAGTCACCGCATCAGCAACCACATGCATGAAGGCTGCTTTCTGATTGAGGTCGTGATGATGATCATGCTGCTCCTCATGGCTATGCTCATGATGGTGATGGTGATGGTGATGGTGATGGTGATGGTGATGGTCATCATGCAATAACCAAGCACAGATCAAGTTCACCACCAGACCTAAAATCGCAATAGGGATTGCTTCGTTATAATGAATTTGGACCGGGTTGAATAAGCGTTCCACCGAATGAAAAGCCATAAATGCAGCAACGACCATCAATAATATCGCGCTGCTATAGCCCGCTAAAATTTCAATTTTCCAAGTCCCAAAGCTAAAACGAGCGTCTTGGGCATAGTGGCGTGCCGCACGATAGGCAAAATAGGCCAAGCCTAATGCCAACATATGTGAACTCATATGCCAGCCATCTGCCAATAATGCCATCGAATTAAAAATCCATCCGCCAATGACTTCTAACAACATCATGACTGCCGTTAAAATGGTGGCAATTAAGATCCGTTTTTGTGCGAGTGGATTACCTTCATCAAATTGATGATGATGAATTCGGATGGATGGGGAAGTTTTCATTAGGTTCTATGCTTAAATATACTCCCCCATAGTATATTTATTTTCTGGAGAAAGTGTTGAGTCATTTACATCAGGACAAAAAGATTTTAAATCGGGTTAAACGTCTACAAGGTCAGGTCAATGCGGTTGAACTGGCTTTACAGCAACCCGAAGCAGGGTGTATTGAGGTATTACAACAGGTTGCGGCCATCAAAGGTGCTGTAAATGGATTAATGAATGAATTAATCGAAGCACATTTACGCCATCATGTATTGCCTCAAGATGTTGAAATCAATGAAGCAGAACTGGAAGAATTTGTAAAACTGCTTAAACGCTATGGATAACGTTACAACTGTGATTTGACCATGGAAAACAATCGGCATTAAACTGAGCCCATATTTCCGTCTTTCTCATACAGCACAATATTGACCCTATTGACTGTACCTCTGCGACTTTAAAATGACCACATCTCCCTCTTGGCGACCGTTTATCATGGTGAGCCTTGCACTCTGTATGGGCACTATTGGTACAGCGCTAGCTAGTCCTCTGTATCCCATTTATCAACAACTTTGGGGACTGCTGCCGAGTCATATCACCTATATCTTTGTTGCCTACATGTTTGGTTGCCTAGCGACCTTGCTGTTTTTAGGTCGTACCAGTAATAGTTTTGGTTTTTTAAGAACCCTGCAAATCGGTATGGCGTGCATTATCTTAGGTTTAAGCTTGTCGGTGTTTGCCAGTAATGCGCTGTGGTTATCTATCGGGCGCTTTATTATCGGGATTGCCTCGGGTTTAATCAGCACCTCAGCCATGCTTGGTTTGGTCTATACCATTCCTGAACCGCATAAAAATAATGCTCCACAGTGGAGTTCAATCATTACCGTGATTGGTTTTGGTCTTGGCCCATTTATTGGTGGAGTGATTGCCCAATTTTCGGAACAGCCTTTAGTCACCCCTTATATCCCTGTGATCTTTGGGGGGTTGGCGTGTTTAATGGGGTTATTTTTTATTCGCACACCGAATTTTGAGCCACAGCCTTTTTCAGTGGCACCACATTTGGAATTGCCTGAAAAGCGTGATCATTCACGATTTTATATCGCTGGACTGACTGCCTTTTGTGCCTTTGGCTCCTTCAGCTTATTTGCATCACTCGCACCCTCTTTCGTCAAAGATGCGATCCCATGGCATGGCCCTTTGGTCAGTGGTAGTGCCATTGCAAGTATCTTGCTGGTTTCCGCTGTCGTGCAATTTATGGCGAAATCGATTCCTTCTGCAAAATGTGTCAATGCCGGCTTAATAGTGTTAATACTGAGCTATGCGCTCCTTGCGCTATGTATGACCCAACATTGGAGCGCATTGTTTTTTATTAGCGATGTTTTAGTCGGTGTCGGGCATGGTCTGGGGCTTTTAGGCGCATTTGGCTTAGTTCATCAAATGACCAACAATCAAAACCGTGCTGCGGTGATCTCGACCTATTTATTTATTGGATATCTAGGCACCATTATTCCAATTATTGCAGCCGGCTATTTATCTGATCATTTCGGCTTAATGGTCGGTGTTTTAGGTTTTTGTATTGGCGTAGGCTTATTGTGTATCGGCTTATTGTTTTGGCACCGCAGTCTGAACACTAATTAACCATTGAACTTATTCAAGAAGCATCTTGTATTAGGTGCTTCTTAAACCCAAAAACAATTAAGAAACCCTATAAAAATCAATCAAATTAAATTAAGATCTTGTGTGATGTGATTCAATAATTTAAAAAATGCTAAAAATTCAATGTCAAATTAACACTGCGGAAAATCAAATCATCGCCAGCAGCGAATACGGGAATATTCACTATATTTTACCCTTTGAATCCTTACCGCAATTAGAAACTTATGATTTTATCGTTTGGGGCTTTTTACCCATTGCCATGCGCCTTGGCATCCCGCTGCATATAGAAGGACCTATTTCAATACAAACCCTCCACTCCGCACGGGAGGTTTCAACTGTCTGGGCCGCTTGGTTACCTGATTTATATCAACCAGTCATGCTCAGTGCTGCATCGATTATCCAAACACCACCGGCATACCAAACCACTCAAAATTTAAGCTTTTTTAGCGGTGGAATTGACTCCACATATAGTACATACAAAGCTTTTCTTGAAAATGGGCAAGACTCTGATTGTCTCACTGTGCATGGAATGGATTATAAATTTGATGACCATGAAAAATTTCAGGCCTTAATGGATCAGACCCATGACTTTAGAAGCCAAGTTTTTAAGCAAAGTCGCGTGGTAAAAACCGATGCTTACACGCTGTACAGTAAATATGGCTGTAACCCTAAAGGTTCGCATGTCACACATATCTTTTCGCTGTTTTCCTGCGCTTCGATTTTTGAACATTACCAGCAATATCGAATTTCAGCCGATTACCGTTTAGATCAACAATTATTCGTTCATCCCTATGGCTCAAATACGGCATCCAACCGATTGATGAAGAACCGATCTGGGGTCTTAATCACCCTCGACGATGATGTCACGCGATCACAAAAAACCGCATTTTTAAGCCAATCTGACTTAGATTTACAAACCCTGTCGATTTGTGTGGACTATAGGGCTCGACCAAAAAATTGTGGTCAATGCAGTAAATGTATGCGCACCAAAGCCATGTTTTATGCCACTAGCCCCGAAATTCCCGATATCTTTTTAGATCGTCGCTTTGAAAAAGAGTGGTATCAATCCATTCCATTAAGTTCAAAAATTAATCGTGCATTTTTAATTGATATTTTGTCAGCGGTCGAAAAATCCTCGCAACAGCAACAATTTCCAGACTATGCAACACTCAAAGTCAAAGTTGAGGCTGTATCGAAAAGAGCAGCAATCAATCCTTTTTATGAG
Organism: Acinetobacter sp. YH16044; assembly: GCF_013417145.1. Lineage (NCBI taxonomy): Bacteria > Pseudomonadati > Pseudomonadota > Gammaproteobacteria > Moraxellales > Moraxellaceae > Acinetobacter > Acinetobacter sp. YH16044. The sequence goes on along the minus strand of NZ_VPEK01000032.1, from coordinate 18,531 downwards.
ATGAAAATAAAAGATGTGCTGAGAACGATCATTAAAATCATTTTTGGCTCAAACCCACGCTAAAGCGATGCAAAAAAGCACGATGTTTTCGAACATCGTGCTTTGGATGGATCTATCCATAGGTGAAATGAGGAGCTCAATCGTTTTATTACTTTCCGATACAGAACGATCCAAAAATCTTACCGAGTAGATCATCTGCACTGAAATCGCCCGTAATTTCACCTAAGGCATTTTGCGCCAAACGTAGAGACTCGGCTACCAACTCACCCGCATGATAAACCACCAACTGCTCACGTGCTTCTGCAAGATAGCGCTGCGTGCGCTTCATTGCGTCTAAATGGCGTGTTCGAGCAATAAAGGTATCTTCTTCTGGTTGAAAGCCTGCATGCGCTGTAATCGCATCAATAAGCGCTTGAACGCCGGTTTCTTGTTTAGCCGAAACACGAATATGTCGAAAACCGTTTAAATCGGTAATTTCTGCGGTAGATCCCGTCAAATCGCATTTATTACCAATCAGCATCAAACGCTTCGGTTCAATATGATCGGCGAAGTACGCTTGAGCCAATTGCAGTGGATCTTCGCCCTGACTTAAGTCATAGACCAAAAGTAACAAGTCAGCTTGCTCAATTTCTTTAATTGCGCGGCGAATCCCTTCTTTTTCGACGATATCACCGGTTTCACGTAAACCAGCGGTATCGGTCAAAGTAATCGGCAAACCATTGAGGCTGATTTTTTCATGTAAAACATCACGTGTCGTACCTGCAATATCCGTCACAATCGCCCGTTCCACACCCGCCAAAGCATTGAGTAGAGATGACTTACCTGCATTGGGTTTACCGGCAATCACCACTTGTAAACCCTCACGTAGTAACTGACCTTGACGAGCAGACTGCTGTACAGCATGGACCGAGCTTGCCACTTCATCCAATAAGCCCAAAATCTTACCATCCGCCAAAAAGTCGATTTCTTCTTCAGGAAAATCAATCGCTGCTTCCACATGCAAACGCAAATGGATAAGTTTTTCTAGCACCGTATTGACCTTGCTCGAAAAGGCACCTTGTAATGAACGTACCGCTGAACGTGCCGCTGCTTGTGAGGTGGCATCAATCAGGTCGGCAATCGCCTCGGCTTGCACCAAGTCCATTTTGCCATTTTCAAAGGCGCGCATTGAAAATTCGCCCGCTTTCGCAGCAATAGCACCCAATTCAAGTAACCGTGCCAATAATGCATTTTGAATAACGGGGCCGCCATGACCTTGAAGCTCCACCACATCCTCACCCGTAAAGGAGTGCGGATTTGGAAAGCAAATCACCAAACCTTCATCCATGATTTCATTCGATGCATCATAAAACTTACGGAAACCAGCAAAACGTGCTTGTGGTAAGGATTGCTGCGTTAATGCTTCTGCAATGGCATAAGATTGGGGACCAGACAGGCGAATCACGCCGACACCACCACGACCCGGCGGTGTGGCAATTGCTGCGATGGTGGTTCGGTTTAACATAAAATTCACCTAAAAATTTTCAAACGACAGATAAAGAAAAATCCGCCTAAGATTACCATCTTAAGCGGATTTATTCAGCCCATCAGCAATGCTTAGTTTGCTGAGTCAGCCGCTTCACGTTTTAAACGGTCTTTTTCAACAGATTTGTTAATCAAACCTTGTTGAAGAATAGTAATACTGTTGTTACAGATCCAGTAAAGCACAAGGCCTGCAGGGAAGAACAACATAAATACCGTAAAGATCACTGGCATGATTTTGAAGACTTTCGCCTGCATTGGATCAGCCGGTTGTGGGTTCAAACTTTGCTGAATGAACATGGTCAAGCCCATTAATAGCGGCAAAATAAACCATGGATCCATCGCAGATAAATCTTGAATCCAACCTAACCATGGCGCATGACGTAGTTCAACAGACTCCATCAATACCCAGTACAAAGCAAGGAAGATCGGCATTTGGAGCAATAACGGCAAGCAACCTGATAGTGGGTTCACTTGTTCACGTTTATACAATGCCATCATTTCTTGCGAGAAGCGCATACGGTCTTCACCGAACTCTTCTTTCATGCGTTGCATTTCAGGTGCAATCACACGCATTTTCGCCATAGAGCGGTAGCTCTTCGACGACAATGGCCACAAGATCAGTTTCACCAGAATCGTCAATAGAATAATTGACCAACCCCAGTTACCCACTAAACCGTGGAAAAACTCAAGACCGACAAACAATAATTTCGCAATAGGCCATAACCAACCGTAGTCTACAGTTTGGTTTAAACCAACCGCCAATTCTTTTAATTCAGATTGGATTTTTGGACCTGAATAGAACGTTGCATCTACTTCTGCCACAGTTCCTGCAGGAACATTGATTGCAGGTGAAGTGAACTGAATAATGTTCATATCATCGGTAGATTTACGTGACTCAAGTTTCGCAGCATAAGGTTGACCATTGGCTTGCGTTAATTTGATCTGTCCAGGAATCCACGCACTCACGAAGTAATGCTGAACCATTGCAACCCAACCGCCAGTTGCTTCAACATTCAATTTTTCTTCATTGAAGTTAGCAAATTTAAGTTTGTTGTAATGTTCTTCAGGCGAACCCCATGCACCACCAAGGAATGTACCTAAAGTGAAAATACCTTGATCAGATTTACCTGGATCTTCAGAGTTGTCGCGTTTAAGCTGACCAAACATCTGACCTTGCCAGTTCTGAGCACTGCGGTTCACGATTTTATGATTCACGACAACTGGGTATTCACCTTCAGTGAAGTTAAAGGTTTTAATAACCTCTACACCATCTGCTGTTTTATAAACCATTGGTACTGACAAAACTTTTGCTGTTTGGCCATCTTTACCCTTCACAGCTTTTGCGTCATTCAACGTATATGAAGATTTTTCAATCTCATAGGTTGGACGTCCTTTCGGATTGCTGTCAGGGCCATTAAGACCAATTAAGCCAGACTGAGCAACATAAGTCCGTTTTGCATCGCTTTCAAGCATTACAAACGGTTCGTCGCTGTCTTTATTTTTGTCATGATTGAGTAATTCAATACGAACAATATCGCCACCCTTTGGATTAATCCAAAGATGGTAAAGGTCAGTTTGTACTGAAATTAACTGTTGACTAACAGGTGCAGTGGCATCTGTTGTTTGTTGTGTAGCAGCATTATTTGCTTGCGGCACATCAGTAGCAGCCGTAGCTGTCTGGCCATTTGGTAAATCGGCAGATACTTCATGCGTTACCACCGCAGCATTTTGCTGAGGTTTTTGTTCCGCATTTCCATAATCTTTCTGCCAAGCCAAAATGAGCAAATATGCGACAACAAACATGGCCCCTAGAATTGCAATCCTGGCCCATTGTTGCATAGGTATTACCCCAAGTGGTTAGAGTGATTTTGGTTCAATAAACGTTCACGAAAGGGTACAGCAACGTGAAGCGTTTGAGAATCTATTTGCTGAAATGAAATAAAACGAATTGCTTTTGATGGAACAGGATCATAGCCTGAACCGCCCCAAGGATGACAACGGCAAATACGCTGAACAGCTAGACACACTCCACGTACAGCACCATGTTGATGGACTGCTTCCAAAGAATATTGAGAACATGTTGGAATATAACGACAGCGTGGTCCCAATAAAGGACTAATCGCAATCTGATAGAAACGAATGAGCCAATGCAGTAAACGAACCATTGGTCATCTCTACGCTTGTGGGGAGGTAGCTATTTTTTTATGCTTATTTGCAAGGCGCTGCAATTTTTGCCAAGCAAATTGTAATTGCTGATGCAACTCTGCATTCGGTACCGCCTCTATGCCCATTTTTGGCATAACGACAATATCTAATACATTAGACTGCTGTTGATGCAGGCGAAAACTTTCGCGTGCAAGTCGTTTTACTCGATTTCTTTCATGTGCGCGGCGCACTTTTTTCTTAGCAACAACAATACCCAAACGGCTATTCGGCTGTTCGGAGATTTTTGCTAGAAATAAGAAATGGGGTTGATGCACTTTAAAAAGCGCACCATCGAACACACTTTTATAATCGGCAGCACAGTGTATTCGCACATCTGTGCTAAAGCCGTAAAGTGTTGTCATAACACCCAAGTCTTGACAGTCTTAACTGAAATTAAACAGTTAAGCTGTGACGACCTTTTGCACGACGACGCGCTAATACTTGACGGCCAGCTTTAGTAGCCATGCGAGCACGGAAACCATGAACGCGTTTACGTTTCAACTCAGAAGGTTGGAAAGTACGTTTCATATCGAAACTCCACAAATGATCTTTCAGTAAAGGTTCGCGATTTTAGTGCTCATTGCTTGAGCTGTCAATGAAAAACACGCTTTCTTTCAAAATCTAGGCTGTGATATATCAAGATAATATAAGGATTAGAAATCAGTCAGAAAGTTTTAAATTAAAATATTCACAAACTAAATCATTGTATATATTAATTATTTAAGTTATCTTCAAGTTTACTCACAGATTTATCCACAACCTCAAATTTGTGAAATTGGTTTTTATGAATTTAAATTTGAATTTAAACCAACCATCAAGTTATCCCCAGAATGGGTCGATCTTATAAATAAATTCGAATTTTAAAATTTAAATTTATTATTATTAGTGTTGATATTTTCTGTGGAAAACGTATTTTTAGATTTAAAAAACAAATGGTTACATTGTGGATAACGATGTTTTTATAAGTTTGATAGTTTGTGGATAACTTTGTGCTACAATTTATCCACAGCTTGCGGATAAACTTATCCACACGTGATTTAAATTTAAATTTAAACTCAATTTGCGTTTTTTTGATCGATTTCGACTGATTTGTTCATGACAGATGTGGATAAGATGGTTAGAATGGCTGCCCGCTTAGGCGGGGTTGAATTATTTTTTTACGTACAATGGACTGAAATAGGGGTTTCACATGCTTTGGACAGACTGCTTAACTCGCTTGCGACAAGAGCTTTCAGGAAATGTCTATACAATGTGGATACGCCCACTGGTGGCAGAAGATGCAGGTGATAGTCTAAAACTCTATGCACCGAATCCGTATTGGACACGCTATATTCAAGAGCACCATTTAGAACTGATTTCAATTTTAGCGGAACAGTTGTCTGAAGGTCGGGTACGTAAAGTCGAGATTTTGGTCGATTCACGGCCTGGTGCAATTTTATCTGCAGCTGAGCAACCTGCAACAACCACCGCAGCATTAGAGTCAACGCCACAAGTGTCGGCACCAACACGTCCTAAAAAAGAAAAAGAAGAGACGTCTTCAAAAAATAACCGTAAGCGTCAGCTTAACCCATTATTTACCTTTTCCTTGTTTGTTGAAGGTCGTTCCAATCAGATGGCGGCAGAAACCTGTCGTAAAGTCTTGACGCAGCCCGGTGCTTCGCAACATAACCCGTTATTTTTATATGGACCGACTGGTTTAGGTAAAACCCATTTAATGCAAGCCGTAGGTAATGCATTATTGCAAGCGAAGCCGAATGCACGTGTGATGTACATGACGGCTGAAAGTTTTGTACAAGACTTTGTGAGCTCGTTACAGCAAGGTAAGGTCGAAGAATTTAAGAAAAACTGTCGTTCGTTAGATTTGTTATTGGTGGATGATATTCATTTGTTGGCGGGTAAAGAGGCCAGCTTGGTTGAGTTTTTCTATACCTTCAACGCGTTATTAGATGAATCTAAGCAAATCATTTTAACCTCAGATCGTTATCCAAAAGAACTGACTGAACTTGATCCACGTTTGGTTTCACGTTTTTCGTGGGGCTTATCGGTGGGTGTTGAACCGCCTGATATTGAAACCCGTATTGAAATTTTACTGAAAAAAGCGGAAAGCAATGGGGTGGAACTTCCACGGAATTGTGCGTTGTTTATTGCTCAACAAGTGGTTGCCAATGTCCGTGAACTAGAAGGTGCGCTGAATAAAGTCGTAGCCATTTCTCGTTTTAAAGGCACCCCAATCGATCTAGATGTGGTGCGTGAATCGTTAAAAGATGTGTTGGCAATTCGTGCGCGCACCATCAGCACGGAAAATATTCAGCGTGTGGTGAGTGAATATTTCCGTATTCCACTGAAAGAATTGATTGGTCCAAAACGTACACGCATTTATGCACGTCCACGTCAGTTGGCTATGGGGCTAGCACGTGAGCTGACAGGGGATAGTTTTCCTGAAATTGGTATGGCTTTTGGTAATCGTGACCACAGTACTGTGATGCATGCCTGTGAAAAAGTACAAAGCCTGCGTGAAGAAGATCCAATCTTCAATGAGGACTATAAAAACTTGCAACGTCTGCTGCAAAGTTAAGTCTTTTCGTTCAAATTCTGTTCTTGCAATGCGGTATATTCTGCCGCATAGTACACTGCTAAAAAATTAATTTATTTTGTCTGTCTTCAGTTTTTAGAGGAATGTATCGTGCGTTTAAAAATCGCGAAAGAAAGCTTACTGAATGTTCTATCACATGTCGTAGGAGCGGTTGAACGTCGCCATACCTTAAATATTTTATCCAATGTAAAAGTACAGGTAACAGAGCAAGCTTTGACCATTACGGGGTCGGATCTTGAAGTGGAACTGGTTGCAAGCACATCACTTACTGAAGGTGCATGTTTACAAGCAGGTGTGACGACTGTTCCTGCACGTAAATTGATGGATATCTGTAAATCATTACCGTCAGCGGCATTGATTGATTTGCAAATTACTGAAGATCAACGTTGTATTTTAAAATCTGGAAACAGTCGTTTTGTATTGGGTACTTTGCCTGCAGAAGACTATCCATTATTAACCACTGAAAATACTCAAGGCACTCAAGTCGGTGTGACTCAGCGTGAGTTAAAGCGTTTATTTGAGAAAACATCTTTTGCCATGGCGGTTCAAGATGTGCGTTTCTATTTGACAGGTACTTTGCTTGAAATTGATGAAAATCAATTGCGTGCAGTAACGACCGATGGTCACCGTTTGGCGATGTGTGAAACAGCGGCAAGCTCGAATGCGACACAAGCAATGCAAGCGATTGTTCCACGTAAAGCTGTAGGTGAATTGCAGCGTCTATTGAGTGTTGAAGACGAGCAATTATCGTTGTTGATTGGTCGTGAATTATTAAATGTAACGATTACCATTGCCAGCCGTGATAAAGAGCAGGGTGATATTACCGTACGTTTCACCACAAAATTGATCGATGGTAAATTCCCTGACTACCGCCGTGTGATTCCACGTGGTGGTGATAAAAATGTGCGCATTGCACATGATGTATTTAAACAATCACTACAACGTGTGGCGATTTTAAGTAATGAAAAATTGCGCGGCGTATTCTTGAAGTTTGATGCGGACACTTTACAACTTCGTGCCAATAACCCTGAGCAGGATGAAGCTATCGAAGATCTCGCGATTCAATATGCTGATGCACCGATGGAAATGTCATTCAATGCACAGTACTTATTGGAAGTTCTGAATGTATTGGATGGTGATGATGTTGCAATGACCATGACAGAAGCGAACCAGTCGGTATTGGTACAAGATCCACAACAACAAGATCAAACCTATGTTGTGATGCCAATGCGTGTTTAATTTGGACTGACGTCTCAATTATTATGCATATCACGCGTTTACATGTAGAACGTGTTCGAAATTTAAAGACGGTTGCACTCTCTGGGTTGCAGCCGTTTAATGTCTTTTATGGGCAAAATGGTTCAGGCAAAACTTCTGTATTAGAAGCAGTACATTTGCTGGCAACAGGCCGTTCTTTTCGAACTCATATTCCGAAAAACTATATTCAAAATAATAGCCCTGACGCTGTCGTCTTTGCGCAGTCTGCAACAGATCGTATTGGTATGCAAAAAATGCAGTCGGGCGAGCAAGTGATTAAAGTCAATGGCGACCTTGTGGGGACACAAGGGCAGTTGGCTAAGATTTTACCACTACAACTCATCGACCCACAAAGTACCGATATTATTGATCATGGTGCGAAGCCACGACGTCAACTTTTAGATTGGTTGATGTTCCACGTGGAACCGGAGTTTTACCATGCATGGCAATATTATGCGCGGGCATTAAAACAGCGGAATAGTTTGCTGAAATCACGACGTCATTTGAGTTTGTCTGACCTAGAACCGTGGAACAAAATGCTCAGTGATTATGGTGAGATATTACATAGTCTGCGCAGTAATGTGGTGGAACAGTGGACGCGATATTTCCAACAAGATCTCGAAGCATTATTGCCGCATTTAACAGTGACATTGGAATATAGTGCAGGCTTTCATGCTGAAACAGGACTGCTGAATGATCTGACCAATCAGCACTTTAAAGACTGCGAACGTGGCTATACTGAGTATGGTCCGCACCGTGCAGATTTAAGGTTGAAAACCGCTATGGGTGATGCAGATGTTGTGCTCTCTCGTGGGCAAAAAAAGTTATTGATCATGGCGTTAAAACTGTCACAGATTGCAATGCTACATGCTTGTAATAAGGAAACTGTGGTATTATTAGATGATCTGACAGCAGAATTAGATTTAACCGCACAACAGCGTTTAATTGAGCGTTTAAGCCATCTTGGTAGTCAAGTTTTTATTACCACTTTAGACCATGATTCAGTGCAAAAACACTTACATGATTTATCTATTTCTTATCAATTATTCAAAGTTGAAAATGGTACGGTGCAGGCTGTTGTGCAATGAAATACCACCTTTGGATAGACCTATTTTTCACTAGGGAGAAACCATGAGTTCAGAAGATCAAGCTGCTTCTCAAACAGAACAAACCATAGAAAAAGCTTATGATTCCTCTAGCATCAAAGTATTACGTGGTCTAGACGCTGTACGTAAGCGTCCGGGCATGTATATTGGTGATACTGACGATGGTACTGGCCTACACCACATGGTGTTTGAAGTTGTCGATAACTCAATTGATGAAGCGTTGGCAGGTCATTGTGACGAGATCAATGTAACCATTCATGAAGATGAATCTGTAAGCGTATCGGATAACGGTCGTGGTATTCCTACCGACATTCACCCAGAAGAAGGTGTTTCTGCAGCAGAAGTGATTTTGACGATTCTGCATGCGGGCGGTAAATTTGACGATAACAGCTATAAAGTTTCAGGCGGTCTACACGGTGTAGGTGTATCCGTGGTGAATGCGCTTTCAAGCAAGCTCGAATTAACCATTCATCGTGCAGGTCAAATCCACCAGCAAGAATATAAACACGGTGATTCCGTGTATCCATTAAAAGTGGTGGGTGAGACAGATCGTACCGGTACACGTGTACGTTTCTGGCCAAGTGCTGAAACCTTCAGTCAAACGATTTTTAATGTCGATATTTTGGCGCGTCGTTTACGTGAATTATCTTTCTTGAATGCAGGTGTGAGAATTGTGCTACGTGACGAACGTATCAATTTAGAGCACGTTTATGACTATGAAGGTGGTTTGTCTGAGTTTGTAAAATATATTAACCAAGGCAAAACCCATCTGAATGATATCTTCCACTTTACTACTCAAGCGGATAATGGCATTGGTGTAGAAGTTGCATTGCAGTGGAATGATTCTTATCAGGAAAATGTTCGTTGCTTTACCAACAACATTCCACAAAAAGATGGTGGCACGCATTTAGCGGGTTTCCGTGCTGCATTAACTCGTGGCTTAAACAGCTACATGGAAAGCGAAAACTTACTCAAAAAAGAGAAAGTAGCAGTTTCTGGTGATGATGCACGTGAAGGTTTAACTGCGATTGTTTCGGTGAAAGTGCCTGATCCAAAATTCTCTTCGCAAACCAAAGAAAAATTGGTGTCGAGCGAAGTGAAAACTGCGGTTGAGCAAGCGATGAATAAATCATTTGCTGAATATCTTTTAGAGAACCCACAAGCCGCTAAATCGATTGCAGGCAAGATTATTGATGCAGCACGTGCGCGTGATGCAGCACGTAAAGCACGTGAAATGACTCGTCGTAAGAGTGCGCTTGATATTGCAGGCCTGCCAGGTAAATTGGCCGATTGTCAGGAAAAAGATCCTGCATTGTCTGAACTTTACTTAGTCGAAGGTGACTCTGCGGGCGGTTCTGCAAAACAGGGCCGTAACCGTAAGATGCAAGCGATTTTGCCGCTGAAAGGTAAAATCCTCAACGTGGAACGTGCACGTTTTGACAAGATGATTTCTTCACAAGAAGTGGGAACACTGATTACTGCTTTGGGTTGTGGTATTGGCCGTGAGGAATATAACCCAGATAAACTGCGTTATCACAAAATCATCATCATGACCGATGCCGACGTCGATGGTTCGCACATTCGTACGCTACTGTTGACCTTCTTCTTCCGTCAAATGCCAGAACTTGTGGAACGTGGATATATTTATATTGCACAGCCACCGTTGTATAAGCTGAAAAAAGGCAAGCAAGAACAGTACATCAAAGATAATGATGCGCTTGAGACTTACCTGATTTCAAATGCAATTGATGAGCTTGAATTACACATCAGTGCAGAAGCGCCAGCCATTCGTGGTGAGGCTTTAGCTGGCGTGATTGCGGATTATCAAACCTCTCAAAAGAGCTTGCATCGTCTGACTGTACGTTATCCTGCAAGTGTGTTGGATGGTTTATTGGCAGTAGAAGGCTTTAAGTTAGATCAAGCAAATAACCAAGACTATGTACAGACTTGGGGGGAGCAGCTACGTGCCAATATTGAGAAAACTCAGCCTAGCTTACGTCCTGAATTAAGCTTAGAAACGTTTGAGCATGAAGATACCGAAGGCAATAAGTCAGCGACCTATTTCCCGCGTATTACCATCTATGTTCATAACTTACCGCACCAATACTTGTTAGATTCAGGTCTATTGGGTTCAGGTGAATATGCGCGTTTGCTCAAAAATTCGAAGAGTTGGTTCACCTTATTGGAAGAAGGTGCTTACCTGCAAAAAGGCGAGCGCAAAATTCCAGTGAGTAGCTTCCATCAGGTTTGGCAAAACATCCTACAAGACTCACGCCGTGGAATGATGATTCAGCGCTATAAAGGTTTGGGTGAGATGAATGCTGAACAGCTTTGGGAAACTACAATGGATCCTGAGAACCGTAACATGCTGCAAGTAACGGTACAGGATGCGATTGAAGCTGATCGTATGTTCTCTTGCTTGATGGGTGATGATGTGGAACCACGTCGTGCTTTCATTGAAGAAAATGCGTTAAATGCGGATATTGATGCCTAAATTCTGATTACAGAATCATTCAAAAAAGCACTCTTCGGAGTGCTTTTTTTTGTGCTATCTTAAATAAAATTGAATATTAAATCGCCAATTTGTGTTTTATAAAATTGACTTATTCTGATGCTAAGCTCACATCAAATTGAACTTAGCAGCTAAAAATAAGAGGTCTATATATGATGGACAATCAACTTGAACACATTCGTGACATCTGGGTAAATGCATTTTTTACCGGAAATTATACCGTTCTAGCCGAATACGAAGATGAGCACTTTAAGGTGGTTTATGAGCAAGACGGGCGTGTCGAAAGTAATTATGTCCGCTATGAACGTATTGCACATGCGGTGAAAAATGGGGTTTGGAAACCACAAAAACCAGACGTAGAATTTGAAGAATATGAGTTTAATCGTGACCAAACTGAGTGCAAAATTTTAATTGGTTTAGCTGAAACACTGCAGCAAATACAGGAAATCTGGCATTTTGATCAGACCTGGAAAATACAAGAATTACGTTTTTTAAAGGCAAAAAAAGCCCATCCTTCTGCCTTATCTTAAACAATAAAAAGTTTAAATTGATGTAGTCAGTGGAGATAAAATGCATCCATCTTGCAAATGTGGATAAGTTTTGTGAATTTTCACATTTAATAGTGTTCAACATCAAAGTCATTTATAATTGTGGATAATATCATTTAAAAATATTTATCCACAAAAAGGTGGTTCGATATTTTGAATTTAAAAAATAAAAATGAATTTAAAACCAAGATTTGAATTTAAAAATGGCTTTTGTGGATAACTGTGGCAATGAGTTTGATGTGAAGTGTATTTTTTGAATTCATTTATAAAAGTAGGATAAAAGCTATCGCTGAATTTTTAGATTCTTTCTGAATAGAAATGCCTTAACGATGCAATAACCAGTTGGATATGAACATTCGATTTTTTAAATATTTTTTAGATTTATAGTGTGATTATTATTGTGAAGTATAAATAAAAAATCGCCGTGGAACATTTAAACTTCACGGCGATTGATTTTTTGAGCTTAAGTTAGGTTTTCTTAATAATGCAAATCTAGGGTTTTGCTTTTTAAATTAAGCTTCAAAACTACTTTCCATTTCTTCTAATTCCATCATTAATTCAAGCATTTGCTCTTCGACAGATTCAAGTTTGGCTTTTAATTCTGTTTGCTCATTCATTAGTTTGAGTAAGTCATCTTTACGACTGGCTTCATATAAAGCACTGTCTGCCAATAATTCCTCGATTTCGTTTAAGCGTGGCTGAATTTTGCTGATTTGCGCTTCATTTTTTTCAATGTTTTTACGAATCGGGCGGGTCAATTCACGCTGACGTGCAGCTTCTTTACGTTGCGCTTCTTTATCGACTTTAGAAATCGTCTGTTTAGTTTCAACTTGAGATTTGATGGGAGTAGGGGCTTGTTGGCTATTTTTCATCATGTCAATCCGTGCTTGACGCAGCCAATCGGCATAAGCCACAAGGTCGCCATCAAATTCACGACATTTTCCATGATGTACCAACAATAATTCGTCACAAACACTAGCAATCAATTGACGTTCATGCGAAACCAAAACCACAGCGCCTTCAAAGTCTTGTAATGCCATAGTCAGGGCATGACGCATATCAAGGTCTAAATGGTTGGTCGGTTCATCTAGAATTAAAACATTGGGGCGCTGCCAAACAATCAAAGCCAAAGCCAATCGTGCTCGTTCACCGCCTGAAAAGCCTTCACTTGGCGTATCCATGCGTTCGCCACTAAAACCAAAGCTACCTAAGAATGAACGTAATGCAGCTTCACTGATTTTTTTGTCAGCAATTCGAGATAATTGCAACATAGGGCTGGCATTGCCATCTAAAGCATCCATTTGATGCTGCGCAAAATAGCCAATATTCAACAGTTCCGAGGCTTTGCGTGTCCCTTGTAATAAGGGAAGGTCTCCAACCAAGGATTTAATTAAGGTTGATTTACCTGCACCATTCATTCCCAGTAAACCAATACGACTGTTTGGGGTAATCTGTAAATTCACATTGGTGGCAATCAGTTTGTCACCATAGCCAATATCGACATGTTCCATTTGTAACAGTGGTGAGCTCATTTTGGTTGGCTCACGGAAACTAAAGGTAAATGGCGTATCGACATGTGCGGCAGAAAGTTCTTGCATGCGTTCTAATTGCTTAATACGGCTTTGCGCCTGCTTAGCTTTAGTGGCTTTGGCTTTAAAACGGTCAATAAATTTTTGGAGATGCGCACGGGTTTCGAGTTGTTTTTCATAGGCTTGTTGCTGTTGTGCCAAGCGCTCAGAACGGGTGCGTTCAAAGGTCGAATAGTTGCCGGTGTAAAGCGTCAGCTCTTGATTTTCGATATGTAAAATATGATCAGTCACCGCATCTAAGAAATCACGGTCATGTGAAATCAAGATCAGTGTGCCTTCATAAGCTTTTAACCAATCTTCTAACCACAAAATCGCATCTAAGTCTAAGTGGTTGGTTGGTTCATCGAGTAATAATAGGTCAGAACGGCTCATCAGGGTACGCGCAAGGTTTAAACGCATACGCCAACCACCAGAAAAGCTTGAAACATTGAGTTGGGACTGATGTTCAAAGAAACCCAGGCCGGCCATCAGTTGTGAGGCTTTTGATGGAGCTGTATAGCCATGGATTTCATCAAATCGGCCATATAAGTGTGCCAGCGCTTCATTGTCTAATTGTTCTGGATGTTCAAGTTTATGTTGTATATCCCAATATTCTTCATCGCCTGATAGAACGAAATCAATCGCTTTCATATCCAACGCTTTGATTTCTTGCGCCATATGCGCGACGGTCCATACTGCAGGACGTGTTAATGAACCACCATCAGATTCCATTCCACCTAAAAGCGCAGAAAAAAGAGTCGATTTACCCGCACCATTTACACCAGTTAAGCCGATTTTCCAGCCTGGATGCAATTGCATAGATGCTTTTTGAAATAAAACACGCCCACCGCGACGAATGGAAAGTTGGTCTAACTGAATCATGGAACTAACTAAACAAGAAGAATGTGGGGCTATTCTAATGGATGGCTTTGCAAAAGAAAAAACAAAGCATCGCAACCATCTGAAAAAATGTGACAGATTCCACGTATTTAGGTATATTGAACGGGCTTTAGTATTAAAAAAATATTTCAAGTTGTTGTTTTAAATGGATTAATAAAACATATTGGAAATATAAGAAATGAGAAAAGGAATTTTAATTTTATCGCTTCTTTCAGGTGTGATGTCTGCACAAAGCTATGCCAATCAGAAGGTTTGTGTGTTCGATTTACTTGGAAAAGCGGGGGAATCTTATAAGCTAATGGAAGAGTGGTCTCTGGCCAGTAAGGCATGGGGAGCACAAGTTCAACTGATTTCATATCAAGATGAATCCAAAGTCGATAAAGATTTTAAAGAAGGGAAATGTGACGCATTTTATATGACCTCGATGCGGGCACGTGCGTATAACAAATTTGCTGGTTCGATTGATGCCATTGGCGGTGTACCGAACAATACCATCGCACAAAAAGCCATTACCTATGTCTTAGATAAGCGGAACAGTAAGCGACTGATTACCAATTCAGGTAAAGATAGTTATGAAGTGGCAGGGATTGGGCAAATTGGTTCAGCCTATATTTTTGTCCGTGATCGCAATATCAATAATTTAGAAAAAGCTGAAGGTAAAAAATTTGCCATTTTGCATTATGACTATGCGCAAAAAGAGATGGTCGACCGTGTCGGCGCTGTGCCAGTCATGTCGGAAATTTCCAATTTTATTCGCAAATTTAATCAGGCCGAAGTTGAAATTGTGGCTGCGCCGGCTTATGCCTTTAAGCCACTCGAAATTTCAAAAGGCTTAGGCACTACTGGGGCGATGGTTAATTTTCCTGTGGTGAATGTCACGGCAGACCTGATTATTCGTAACAATAAATTCCCAGATGGTTTTGCTGAACCCTCTCGGCAATGGTTCGTTAAACAATTACCGAAAAGTTTTGCCATGGTAAAACGCATGGAAGCTGAAATTCCTGCCAAATATAAGATGAATCTCAGCAAAGATGATCAGTTGAAATATCAGAAAATTTTGCGTGAAGGACGGATGGATTTAACCAAACAAGGAATCTACGACTCCACCATGATGACGGTACTGAAAAAAGCACGTTGTACGATTGAGCGAACCAATTTTGAGTGTTCAGTGGCGGGTGAATAAGCTTTTTTCTGTATTTCTTTGTAAAGTTTCATAAAAAGGCTGTAAATGCAAAAAGCCTTTTTTGCATACAACATGATGATTATATTTATAATTTTGCCTTAAATAAAAAAGTGATATTAATCACAAAAAAACAGAATGTGCCAAAATGACATAAATAAATGGAGTAAATGCTCTATTTTTTTTAAATTAACTTGCTTAATATCGGCGTTGTGTAAGGACACCTCTGAACCATAAAAAGATTTGAAAGGAAAATAGAATGAAAAAAACGCTCCTATCATTGGCTACATTTGCTGCAATTGGCTTTGCTGGTTCAGCTCAGGCAGCAAAAGTAGATATCTGTGTATTTGACTTACTGGGTAAGTCAGGTGAGTCATACCAAATGGCTCAGGAATGGGCGCTTGCAGCAAAAGGCTGGGGTGCTGAAATTAACTTAATTCCGCGTCAAGATGAAGCAGTAGCCGACAATGATTTTAAAGCGGGTAAATGTGATGGCGTATTTATGACGGCAATGCGTGCTCGTCAATACAATAAATTTGCAGGTTCGATTGATGCGCTTGGTGGCGCACCGAGCAATGCAATTGCGCAACGTGCGATTACCTTTGCATTAGACCAACGTAATGCTGCAAAAATGGTCAGCAACCTAGGTGGTAAGAAATACGAAGTGGCGGGTATTGCTCCACTGGGTTCAGCATTCATCTTTGTCAAAGACAAAAAAATTGACTCAATTGAAAAAGCAGCAGGTAAAAAGTTTGCAGTATTAGGCTATGACGAAGCACAAAAAATTATGGTGCAACGTGTCGGCGCTCAAGCTGTGGTTTCAGATGTATCTAACTTTGTGGCGAAGTTTAATAATGGTCAGGTCGATATGGTGGGTGCGCCTGCGTATGCCTACAAACCATTAGAGATTTATAAGGGTTTAGGTACCAATGGTGCGATGTTTAACTTCCCAGTTTTACAAGTGACCGCGGACTTTATTATTCGTCCTGATCAGTTCCCAGCAGGCTTTGGTCAAAAATCTCGTGATTGGTTTGTGAAACATTTACCGAAGAGTATTGCGATGATTAACCGTTTAGAGGCGGGTATTCCTGCGAAATATAAACTTAACTTAAGTGCAGAAGATAAAACCAAATATCAAAAATTATTGCGTGAAGGTCGTATGGATATGACGAAACGTGGCATTTATGATGCGGGCATGATGTCAGTATTGAAAAAGGCACGTTGTTCTGTCGATAAAGCCAATTTTGAATGTTCACTTAGCGGCGAATAAACTGATATTTAAAGAAAAAAGCCTGGATTTATCCGGGCTTTTTTTCGCAAATGCATAGGTCATTTTCGCCATTGAGTCAGCAAAATATTCAGGTAATCTAAATTGAAATCGAGGGCTGTGAGTATATTTAATCATACTCCGCATGACCCAAAAATCAAAAAATGGTTAAAACAAAAACAGTAAAAAACAAGGAAAGTCAGTATGAAACAATGGACAAAGGCATTGAGTATTGCTGCTGCGTTAATGGCGGTGAATGGCGTAGCTCAAGCAAAGCAAGTGGTGTGTGTATTTGATTTGGTTGGTAAAAATGGTGATGTTTTTACCCTGATGAGAGATTACCAATTGGCGGCAAAAAACTGGGGCGCAGACATTGAGCTCCGCGTCAGTCAAAATGAAGCGGTGATTGCGGAAGATTTTAAAGCCGGTAAATGTGATGGGATCAGTGTCACAGGTATGCGTGGTCGTCAATTTAATAATTTTACCGGTTCTTTAGATGCGATTGGTGCAATTCCAGATTTGAAACTTGCGGTTAAAGTGATGCAAGGCCTTGCGAGTCCAACGTTTGCAAAGAGCATGGTCAATAGTAAATATGAAGTGGTAGGTGTGATTCCTGTAGGTGATGCCTACCTGTTGGTGAATGACCGTAGTATCAATACTGTCGCTAAAGCAGCAGGTAAAAAAATTGCGGTGCTTGATTATGATGAAGCGCAGAAAATTATGGTGCAACAGGTGGGGGCTCAAGCGGTCAGTGCTGACGTGACCAATTTTGGCTCTAAATTTAACAATGGTCAGGTGGATATTATTGGTGCACCTGCAGCGGTGTTTAAACCCTTGGAGTTACATAAAGGTTTAGGTAGTAAAGGTGCAATTGTTAATTATCCAATTTTACAAGTGACGGGTAATATCATTATTCGCCCAGATAAATTCCCAGCGGGATATGGGCAAAAATCACGTGATTGGGTCAAAACACAATTACCTCGTGCATTCACGATATTAGGCAAAATGAAGTCAGAAATCCCAGCTAAATATTGGATGGATGTTCCAACGGCAGACAAAGCTGGCTATCAAAAAATGATGCGTGAAGCGCGTATTGATTTGACTAAACGTGATATCTACGACAAGCGAATGATGAAATTATTATGGCAATTCCGCTGTAAACAAGACCCGAAAAACTTCGAATGTGCATTACAGGACGAAAACTATAAATAAGTTTTAAATGAATCTTGAGAAAAATACTCTGATTTAACTTTAAACTGTGAAGACTGACCATATATTGAGTATGTTATACTTGAAACATGGTCTTTTCTTTTTAAAGACACCCCAATGACTCAGAGGAATCCATCATGAATGCTCAAGCACTTGTGCTGACTGACAATGCTGCCAATAAAGTACGCCAATTGCGTGACAGTGAAGGTAATCAAGACCTCATGTTACGTGTATATGTGACTGGTGGTGGTTGTTCAGGTTTCTCATATGGATTTAATTTTGCAGAAAGCCAAAACGAAGATGATGCTGAATTTATCAATGAAGACGTGAAAATGTTGGTGGATTCACTTAGTTATCAATATTTAGTTGGTTCAACAGTCGACTATATTGAAGGTTTAGAGGGTTCTCGTTTTGTGGTACAAAACCCGAATGCGACAACCACGTGTGGATGTGGATCTTCATTCTCGATCTAATCACGATGATGAATTGAGCCATAAAAAAGCCCTCATTTTGAGGGCTTTTTTAATGTTTAAAATGTCCCGTCCTGAAATAAGTTTACACCTTAAGAGACTTATTTTATGGAACATGCACAAGAACAACGAGTTAAACGCACACAACGTGATTATAGCTTCGCCTTTAAAATGATGGTTGTACATGAAGTA
>NZ_VPEK01000031.1:0-32016 GCF_013417145.1 Acinetobacter sp. YH16044 | reverse complement strand
ACTGAGGATCAGAAAGCTTGTTTGAATCGATGTATTTCATCCGCAGATTATGCACGAATGCTAAGAAATCCGGAGTGCAAATATTAACCAAAAAGAAGATCGTTTTTTGATTTATGAAAGAGATCTAATTTGAAAAATATAAATATTCGTTCATCTTTGTGCTAAATATGCAGAGATCTGGTTGATAAAACTACATTTGAAATTTTGTGACAAAAATCTGCGAAAAAGCTGGTTTTTCAACTTTCGGCTATAAAATCATAATACTAATCATGATTATTTTGAAAATTGATAGTGAATATATAACAAAATAACCTTGTCGAAATCTGCTTTTAGATTCATTAATTTTCAGTTTTCCATTACAATTGTGGGGTTTTGAAATTTATGCTTAGATTTACAATTAATTAGAGGACGTATCTGTGAGCAAAGACACTATCGTTGCCCTACATGCAGAGCACCAAGGTCGCTGGAAAAACCGTGAAGAAATCGCGGAACGTATGATTGCCCTAGTAGGTCAGTTATATCGTGAAAAAAACATCGTAGCTACAGTATACGGTCGTTCTTTAATTAACCGTTCGGTTATCCAAATTCTTAAAGCGCATCGTCGTACTCGCGTACTTGACGTTGAACTTTCAGTTGTGAACACTTTCCCAATTCTTGAAGCTTTGGCGAAAATCGAAAACATCGGTACTGCTGAAATTGATCTTGGCAAACTTGCTGTTGAGTTCAAAGAAAAAGGCGGTGATGTTGACGCATTCGTTGCTGACGCTGTGAAATCACTTGAAGGCAATGCAACTAACGTTGAAAACCGTGATGTTGTACTTTACGGTTTCGGTCGTATTGGTCGTATCCTTGCACGTTTGATGATCAGCCAATCTGGTTTAGGCCGTGGTCTTAACCTTAAAGCAATCGTTGTTCGTAAATCATCTGACGGTGACTTAGAAAAACGTGCGTCTTTGTTACGTCGTGACTCTATTCATGGTCCATTCGCAGGTACAATTTCTGTTGATGAAGAAAATGAAGCAATCATTGCTAACGGTAACTTCATCAAAGTGATCTATGCGTCTAACCCATCTGAAGTTGATTACACTGCTTACGGTATTAACAATGCACTTGTAATCGATAACACAGGTAAATGGCGCGATTCTGAAGGTCTTGCACAGCACCTTAAATGCGCTGGCGCTGCACGTGTAATTCTAACTGCACCTGGTAAAGGTGATATGAAGAACGTTGTATATGGTGTGAACCAAGCAGACATCCTTGATGAAGATACAATCATCTCTGCTGCAAGCTGTACAACAAACGCGATCACACCAACACTTAAAGTGTTAAATGACAAATACACAGTGATTAATGGTCACGTTGAAACAGTTCACTCGTTCACAAACGACCAAAACTTGATCGACAACTACCATAAAGCTGACCGTCGTGGCCGTGCTGCAACATTGAACATGGTTATTACTGAAACAGGTGCTGCTAAAGCTGTTGCTAAAGCGCTTCCTGCTCTTCAAGGTAAATTGACTGGTAACTCAGTACGTGTACCTACTCCAAACGTATCTCTTGCAATTTTGAACCTTACTTTGGGTCAAGATGTTGACCGTGAAGAAGTGAATGAATACATTCGCCAAATTTCAATCAACTCTAACCTTCAAGGTCAAATTGGTTATACAAACTCAACTGAAGTTGTATCGTCTGACTTTATCGGTTCACGTACTGCTGGTGTGTTTGACGCTCAAGCGACAATCGCTTCTGGTAACCGTTTAACTGCTTATGTTTGGTACGATAACGAAGTGGGTTATAGCTGCCAAGTATTGCGTATTGCTGAGCAAATGGGCGGCGTAAGCTATCCAAAAGTTCCTGCTGAAACTAATGCTTAATTAGTTCACGCTGTAAAAAAAGGGCCTCATTTGAGGCTCTTTTTTTATCTAAAGAGTATGGGTTAAAAACTTAAGGCATAGATGACGAATGGATTGATCAAAAGCATCAAAATGTCTTGTTTTTTCTGCCACTGTTAGATGAGTGCGAGTCATTTATAATGAAAAAGCCGACTAAAATATTCAAGTTTTAAGTTAATGAAATTATTAAAGAAATAAATACAAAAAATTGCAAACTGGTTTGGGTAATGTGTTCAAAATAAAGCTGTAAAAATAAAAAAGCAAAAGGAATTTAGTTTGCAAGCAAAGCACATGCTCAGTGGATTGGCATTTATTGTGTTTGCTGCACTCTGTGGTGTACTCATCGCCATTTGGGTGTTTAAGCACTTTAATATTTATATCCCGCTAGAAAATCAAAACGTCAATATCGACCTGCAAGAGCCATTACAAGCCGAAGTCAAAATTCATGATGCCTTGGATGTGGACGTGACAGGGCGGGTGAATGCTGAAATTCCGATACATGAAAATTTAAATATTCCCTTAACTCAAACGCTGACACCACGGGTGTATTTTGATAATCAAGTCCCGATCAAGACCACGATTCCAGTGCGTGAAACTTTGAAAGTGAATCAAAACCTTCCTGTGAATACCAAAGTGACAGTTAAAGTCATGGGGCAGGATGTGACTCTGCCGCTCAAAGGTGATATCCCGATACAATTGGATATTCCAGTGAATATGAATGTGCCTTTGGAACAAAAAGTACATTTAAAATTTGATGCGCCAGTCAAAACCGTGCTGAAAGAAAACCTACATATTCCACTCAATGCAAATTTAAAAACCAACATTCCTATTGAAGGTAATTTGAATGTTCCAATTAAAACGGCATTAAAAGCGACAGTGGATGTGCAAAATACGTTGCCGGTTCAACTTAAAAAGGGTGAATTGGTAATTCCACTAAAAACAATGCAACTCAACAGAGAGCATGCCAAAACTGAAGCGAAAGCTCAGGAGTAAGCCATGTGGATATTTCAATCGGCGAAGCGCATCATTTTAAGTTTTATCGCAGTTGCGTTATTGGTTGCGGTGCTATTTTGGATGTATTTAAATATTTATGCGTCGATGCAAGTACGTGCAAAAAATGCTGATATTCAATTGTCGCATTCACTACCCACTAAAATTTCCGTTGGCAATTATTTGCAAACGCAGTCCATCGGGGCGTTGGATACGCAGATTGCTTTAGATCGGAAGCTGCAACTACCCTTGAAGGGAAAATATCTGGCAGATTTGCAGTTTAGTGTAGAGGTTCCCATTTCTGTTGATATTGATTATTCCACCAATATTCAAATTAACCAGACGATGCCACTTGAGGCGACCACAGATTTGGTGATTAAAAATAAACTAGTGCCGAAATTTCCGTTAAAAATGGACATTCCTGTCAAGTTAGATGTGCCTTTTCATTTGAAAAGAACCTATAACATTCCTATTCGAATTAATTTTAATGGCCCTGTGTATTTTGAGTTTAATGAAAAAGTTGATTTGCATGTGGTACATCAGTTTGCACCACAGCTAAAACTGAATGACCCGATGACCATGCGAAAAATTGCAACCTTTAATGCCACGATGTACAACGCAGAGCGTAATACCAAGGCAAATTTAGATATGAATATGGATTTGCCGATAAAAAATGTACATCCATAAGCATGATTCAACTCAAAAAAAGCCCGAATTAATTCGGGCTTTTTTGTGGGTTCGATCTTATTTTAAAGCAGCTTCAACAGCACTACGTAGAGAAGTAGTTGGGTGACCGAGTAACTGTTCCAAGTCCTTACGATCACTTTGCATCGCACCGCTAATGCTATTGATATCGGCATCGACGATCACATCTACAAGACCAGCAGGTAAGCCAGCTTGTAATAGGCCTTGTGTGTAGTCTTCTGCAGTTAAATTTTGATAGTGAACATTTTGACCTGAAACTTGCTGTAGGGTTTGGGCAAGCTGTGCCAATGTGAAACTGTCTGAGCTTGCAAGTTCATAGGTTTTATTTTCATGACCAGAGCTTGTAAGTACTTTTGCAGCAGCTTCAGCATAGTCAGCACGGGTCGCTGCATTAATTTTTCCATCCTTTGCTGCACCAAATAAGGTACCTGTTTCAACCACATGCCCTACAGCGGCAAGATAGTTTTCGACATACCAGTTATTTCGTAAGAAGGTATAGGTTAAACCACTAGCTTGAATCAGACTTTCTGTTTCACGATGTTCTTGAGATAAACCCAATGGTGACGTATCTGCACGTAACAGGCTGGTATAAGCAAGATATGGAACTTTCGCTTCTACTGCAGCATCAATTACGGCTTTGTGTTGTGGAGTACGCCGACCGATTTCATTGGCGGAAATGAGTAATAATTTATCGACACCTTGTAGTGCAGGAACAAGTGTATCTGGTTGATCATAGTCAAAATGACGCAGTTCGATGCCTTGAGCTTGTAGGGATGCTGCTTTTTCTGGCGAGCGAACTAAAGCGATGATGTTTTCGGCTGCGGTTTCTTTCAATAAAAATTTAAGGACCAATTGGCCTAGTTGACCTGTTGCACCTGTAATTGCGATTTTCATATTTAAACCCTCTGATTGTTGAATAAATGATCTTGATGGTTGAATCTTAATCTGTTAACTTACTAAATGTAAGTACGTACCAAAAAGTAAGTTAGTGACTTTGAGGAAAGATTTAATGAACACATACGCTACAAGTAAATTATTAGGTCAAGTTTTATCCACTGATTGTCCATCTCGAGAAATATTGGAACATCTCACCAATAAATGGTCAGTATTAGTTTTGCGTTGTTTGACTGAAGGGGTACACCGTTTTAGTGAACTTAAGCAGCGGATCGAAGGGGTGAGCGAAAAGATGTTGGCTCAAACGCTGAAAATGCTCGAGCAAGATGGTTTTATCTTACGGACAGTCTATCCAGTCGTGCCACCCAAAGTTGAATATCAACTGACTTTAATGGGCTCACAGGCTGCAGAAAAGTTAATGCATCTGATTGGTTGGGTTGAACGAACCTTGCCTGAAATTATTGAAGCTAAGGAAAATGCACGTAAATAGCTTTCGGAAATGGGGAGTGAAATTCGTTTGCCATTTATCAAAGGTATTTTGATGATGAGCTAAAGATTTTCGAGCGAGGTGCGGATTTTCCTAAAAATTTGCATCAGTACCAAGATAAATGAAATTTATAGTATTGCTGAATAATATTGTTCGAGAAATTCTTTAAAATATGGCAGAATAAGCGGTTTTAAAGTTTTTAGAGGATTGGCAAATATGCGCTTTGTTGATGAAGCAGTCATTACCGTAGAGGCTGGCGACGGTGGCAATGGCGTAGCCAGTTTTCGCCGTGAAAAATTCGTACCATTTGGTGGTCCAGATGGTGGTGATGGTGGTCGTGGCGGTAACGTATACGTTCAAGCCGACAACGACACAAGTACCCTAGTAGATTATCGTTATACACGTAAATTCCGTGCAGAACGTGCTAAAAATGGTCGTGGAGCGAACTGCTCAGGCCGTGGCGGTGAAGATACCGTATTGCTCGTTCCAGTGGGCACAACAATTGTAGATACAGAATCTGGCGATATCATCGGCGACTTAGTGGCTGACGGTCAGCGTGTGTTAGTGGCAGCAGGTGGTGAAGGTGGTTTGGGTAATACTCACTTCAAATCTTCAACCAACCGTTCTCCACGTAAATGTACACACGGCTCAAAAGGCGAATTTCGTGAAATTCGTCTTGAATTAAAAGTACTCGCAGACGTTGGTTTGTTGGGTATGCCAAATGCGGGTAAATCAACCTTTATCCGTGCAGTTTCAGCAGCAAAACCAAAAGTTGCAGATTATCCATTTACCACTATGGTGCCAAATCTAGGTGTGGTTGATGCCGATAGTCACCGTTCATTTGTAATGGCGGATATTCCGGGTCTAATCGAAGGGGCTGCAGAAGGTGCAGGTCTAGGTATTCGATTCCTGAAACACTTGGCTCGTACACGTATTTTATTACACATTGTAGATGTTCAACCGATTGATGGTTCTGACCCTGCGTACAATGCAAAAGCAATTTTGGAAGAGTTGAAAAAATTCTCCCCAACACTTTCAAAATTACCTGTTGTATTGGTACTCAATAAAGTAGACCAATTGGCGGCTGAAACGCGTGATGAATGGTGTGATCACATTCTCGAAGAGTTACAGTGGAAAGGCCCTGTATTCAAAACTTCAGGTTTAACGTTTGAAGGTACTAAAGACGTTGTGTACTACCTGATGGATCAAATTGAAGAACAGCGCGAACGCGAAACTGAAGATCCTGAATATGCTGCAGAAGTTAAAGCATTCCGTGATCAGCTTGAAGCTGAAACACGTGAGCAAACACTTGCTGCGAAAGAAGCATATCGTGAAATGCGTCGTCAACAACGTCTGGCAGGTCAAGGTGAAGACTTTGATGATGAATTTGAAGACGGTGATGATGAGGCAGAATCGTACTACGTACGTTAATTGCTGAATAAGTGTCAAAGCAAACAAGTCTGAGGACAAGATGATAGAAGTGGTAGATGGGCAACGTCAGCTCAAGGGTTGTAAACGTATCGTTGTTAAAATCGGATCATCACTACTCACAGCAAACGGAAAAGGGTTAGATCTGGATGCAATCTCGCATTGGGCGGGACAAATTGCAGAACTACACAATGCAGGACACGAGATCATTCTTGTGTCTTCCGGTGCTGTGGCTGAAGGGATGGTTCGTATGAATTTGGACAACCGACCCACAGATCTACCCAGTCTACAGGCTTGTGCTGCCATTGGTCAGATGGGCTTAATTCATACTTGGTCTAGCGTATTAGAACAACGTTCGATACGCACAGCGCAAGTGTTGTTAACGCATGATGACTTGGCAGACCGTCGTCGCTATTTAAACTCATGTGATGCTTTGCAGCATTTGATCGATTGGCGTGTGATTCCTGTGATCAATGAAAATGACACAGTGTCGACTGACGAAATCCGCTTTGGCGATAACGATACTTTAGCTGCGATGGTGGCTGGACAGGTTCATGCAGACCTCTTGGTGATTCTAACTGACCAAGAAGGTATGTTCGACTCTGACCCTCGTTCCAATCCAGATGCAAAACTGTTTCATACAGTACGCGCAATGGATGAATCATTATTCGATATGGCTGGTAGCGGCGGTAAATTCGGTCGTGGCGGTATGTTGACCAAAGTTCGTGCGGCACGTTTAGCAGCCAAGTCTGGTTGTCCAACAGTCATTGCGAGCGGTGATAGCGATAATGTGCTTTCACGTGTGATGGCAGGTGAATTACTCGGTACCTTATTCATTACGGATAATGACCGTGTCACAGCTCATCAACAATGGTTAGCTGCACATTTACAAACAGCGGGTCGTTTAGTAATTGATGATGGCGCAGTCAAAGCCATTCGTGATAATCACCGCAGTTTATTACCTGTCGGTGTGAAAGCGGTTGAAGGGCATTTCGAACGTGGTGATGTGGTGGAATGTGTCGATACACAAGGTCATCGAGTTGCCGTTGGTCGTGTAAACTTCAGTTCACGTTCGGCAGAAATCGTTAAAGGTTTGGCCTCAGATAAAGTTCATCAAGTTTTAGGGGAAGCCCGATCACTTGAAATGATCCATCGCAATCATATGTCAATTTACTAAATTGAAAGATCAAAATCCCGCTTCCGAGCGGGATTTTTTATGGCATGTCATTTGAATATAACGATAAAAATAGAAATAAGAGGAAAATAATATGAGCTAAATTTAATATTTAAACCTTCAAGATCTAAAAGATGAGCAGGCTCAACTGTGCGAATTATTGGCACAATGTGTGCAAGATGGTGCATCACTGGGTTTTTTAGCTAAAGAATCTAAGTCGCACTATGATGAATATTGGTCTGCTGTGACAAAGGATATTCAAAAGCATAAAACCTTTTTGTGGGCGGCGCTACAAAGCGGTGAAATTGTGGGCACAGTACAATTGGTTCGTGCCACCAAAGCCAATGCACTGCATCGTGCTGAGATTGAAAAACTTATGGTGCATCCAAAGGCACGTCAAAAAGGCATTGCTCATCAACTATTCACACTTGCAGAAGATCAAGCAAAACACTTGAACTTGAAATTACTTGTACTTGATACGCGTACAGGCGATGTCTCTGAAAAGCTATATGAAAAATTTAACTTTATAAAAGCTGGGATCATCCCGCAATTTGCATTGAGCCATACAGGTACAATAGATTCAACGACATTATTTTATAAATTATTAGTTTAAGTTGAAACGGATAGATATTTTAGACCAAAACTCCTGCACAGATGCAGGAGTTTTTCATTAAAGGTTCTTTTGATTAACTCGTTTAGAGAGTTCTTCCGCACTTTCAACTCGTTCAGAATAGCGATCTGTGAGGTAGGCAGATTGACCACGTGTGAGTAGGGTAAATTTATATAATTCCTCCATCACATCGACAATGCGAGTGTAATAGGAGGAAGGTTTCATGCGATCATTTTCATCAAACTCTAAAAATGCTTTTGCAACGGAAGATTGATTTGGAATCGTGATCATCCGCATCCAACGCCCAAGGATGCGCATTTGGTTAACAGCATTAAAAGATTGCGAACCACCACTGACTTGCATTAACGCCAGCGTTTTACCTTGAGTAGCACGAATGGCACCTGCGGCTAAAGGAATCCAATCAATTTGTGCTTTCAATATAGAGCTCATCGCACCATGTCGTTCTGGCGAACACCAAACCATGCCTTCTGACCATGTAAGCAATTCATGTAATTCCTGAACTTTGGGATGTGAAGTTTCAGCATCTTCAGGCAGAGGAAGACCTTTAGGATGAAAGATTTTGACTTCTGCACCAAAATGTTCAAGGATTCGACCCGCCTCCAATACCGTTAGGCGGCTAAATGAGCGTTCACGGTTAGAGCCATATAGCAGCAGAATGCGTGGCGGATGTTCAAGTGCTTTAGCTTGAACTTGTTCAAAACGCGGTGTTTCAAGTAGATCTAGTTGAATATTGGGGAGCTTCATTTTAGTTCTCTTTATACCATTTTCGTTTTAACCATAGCGATACACTCACTAATGCAATTAGCACAGGGACTTCAACCAATGGGCCAATAATCGTGGTAAATGCAATCGGAGATGCAATACCAAAGGTGGCGATGGCAACAGCGAGGGCAAGTTCAAAATTATTACCCGCTGCGGTAAAGGATATGGCAGTGGTTTTGGCGTAATTATTACCCATCCATTTGCTCATCAAAAAGCTAATGAAAAACATCACCACAAAGTAGATCGTGAGGGGAATGCCAATACGCAGTACATCCATTGGAAGGCTCAAGACATCTGCACCTTTGAGGCTAAACATCACCACAATGGTAAAGAGTAATGCCATTAAACTGATGGGGCTGATTTTGGGTATAAATTGATTTTTATACCAATCCAGACCTTTTTGTTTTACCAATATGGCACGCGTCAGGAAACCGAGCAGGAAGGGAATACCTAAATACACCAATACTGCATGTGTGATGGTCCAAAAGCTGACTTGGATCACTTGTGCTTCTATACCAAAATAAGGCGGTAAAAAACTCAAAAAGAACCATGCGTAGGTACTAAAAAATGCAATTTGGAAAATACTGTTAAAGGCCACTAAAGCCGCGACGTATTGGTTATCCCCACAAGCGAGATCATTCCAGACCAGAACCATCGCAATGCAACGTGCTAAACCAATCAGAATCAAACCGGTCATGTATTCAGGGTAGTGTTGTAAAAACACGATCGCCAAAATAAACATCAGGCAAGGTGCGATTAACCAGTTTTGAAGTAGTGAAAGGTATAAGGTACGTTTATCTTTAAACACTTCAGGCAGGGCTTTGTAATCCACTTTAGCCAAAGGTGGATACATCATCAGGATTATACCAATGGCAATCGCAATATTGACATCACCGATATTGAGTTGATTTAAAGCCCTTGAAGCACTTGGAACATACACGCCAATCGCAATGCCTAGCCCCATTGCTATAAAAATCCATAGCGTTAAATTGCGGTCTAGAAATGACAGTTTTGCAGCAGCCATTATTGGATCTCTGAAATTTTTTGGATTTCTTGGTTAAGCTCTTCACGACTTAATTGCTTAAAATCGAGTGCAAATAAAGCATCTAAACGGCGGTTAATATGCGCCACGGTATCAAAAAATGCTGCAAGTTTTATGTCATCTGCAAGCTCTAAATGGGAAGGATCTTCTAAGCCCCAGTGGGCTTTGATGGCAGAGCCTAAGTAAATTGGGCAAGCTTCTTGAGCGGCAGAACCACAGACGGTAATTACCGCATCAGGCTGGTATTGTTTACATGCTGCGATGGATTTACTCGACAAACCCTCAGTCGGTAGATTGAGGTTGCGTAAGGTTTTTAAGGTAAACGGGTGGACTTGTCCTGAAGGTTTACTGCCTGCACTATAGGCACGGAAACCTTCAGGGGCACGCTGGTTAAAAAGTACTTCGGATAAAATGCTGCGGCAGCTATTGCCAGTACATAGAAATAAAAAATTCATAGCGTTTCACACAGTGTTGTCGTGTTTTTTGGGGAATTTAAATCGAGGTCTTTAAATCGTTCTTGGTGACGCATGACATCAAGTATTTGTGTACACCAAGTAGGCAGTGCAGGGTGAATGGAGTAATAGACCCATTGACCTTTACGTTGATCACTCAAAACACTAGATGA
This sequence comes from Acinetobacter sp. YH16044, assembly GCF_013417145.1. NCBI lineage: Bacteria > Pseudomonadati > Pseudomonadota > Gammaproteobacteria > Moraxellales > Moraxellaceae > Acinetobacter > Acinetobacter sp. YH16044. The sequence continues at coordinate 21,386 of NZ_VPEK01000031.1, read as the reverse complement.
CCGTAGTAGCGCTAGATGGCGCGAAATTTTGGGTTGGCTTAATTCAAGGGACTCGGTGAGTTCGCAGACGCAGAGTTCACCTTTACATGCCAACAGCATGATGATGTTCAGACGAGTCTCATCTGCAAGTAATTTGAAAAATTCAGTCTGTTCCATGTTTATCTGTATATATGGATTTGCATATATATTTACATGTGAATATATGGATGTCCATATGTTTTCTTCAATAAAAATCCCACACTTGGTGGGATTTTTATATTTAGATCAGTTTAAAAGTCGAATGAAGTTTGTAAGAAGAAAGTACGTGGCTGACCAATATATTTACCACCTGTTGCATCTGATGAACGGGTGAAATACTGTTTATCAAAGACATTCTTAATACCAGCAGCAACTCTAACCCCTTGTAGCGAACCGCCAAAGTCATAGCCTGTACGCACAGCAAAAGTTGAATAGCCTGGAATATCGCCCAGTTTACCATTTGCCGTTTCTTCAGTTTGGTAGATGCCAGAATCTTGGTTACCTGGGGCACGCTGTTTAGATTGTGCATACATGTCGGCATTGATTGACCAAGCATCATATTTATAGCCTAAGCCAAAGTTTGCGACATTTTGTGAGTAGAATGGCAAATCTTTACCTTTAAAGTTACCTGCTTCAGCAACCGCTTTGGTATAGGTGTAATTACCATAGGCTTTTAAGCCTTCGAGATTGTCAGCTAAATGTCCAAAGTCATAGCTAAAACCGGTTTCGATCCCTTTATGACTTGTAGCACCGAGGTCAGTCCAAATGCCATTGTTTGCAGCATCACGTTCTAAAATCAGTTCTTTGTCAAAATCTAGATAAAACGCAGTCAATTCAGCACTCAAACCATTGCCTAAATATTTGGTACCAATTTCATAGTTATAAGATTTTTCAGGATGTAAGCCATCTAAGGTGGTGACCGCTGTAGTGCCTTGCGTTGTTGCTAATTGGTTATATTGCTGTGGACCAAAAGAGACACTGGCATTGGCAAAGAAATTCCAATGGCCTGTTGCTTTATACAGGATAGCTAAACTTGGCAAAAATTCATCTGATTGGATTGATGGATGAACAGTATTTTGTAATACGCCATTTTTATAGGCACTAAAACTGTTTTGCGTATCAATCGATTCAAAACGAACGCCGGGTGTAATATTCCATTTACCCAGTTCTATACGGTTATCGATATAAGCAGCGTGTGCTTTGGTGCCACCCGCACTACGGGTACGTGCTATAAACTGACCAGGTTCTGCATCTGCTGCGTATTCAGTACGGCCTGCGAACTCGGTGCTCTCTTCGTCCATATAACGGTAACCGACAGTCACTTCATTCAGCGTACTTCCTAAGCTATAGCTACGTGAATAACGTGGCTCAATGGCAAAGACTTTATAATCACGTGGTGAGGTATCTAAGCGATGATTGCCATTGGCTAAAGTAGATTCAAGGTTGCTGGTACGGAATGAATCGATGTAATAACTTAAAAGTTCAAAGTTGTTCGTGTCGTCTTTATGTGTATAACGTAGGGATACATCTGAACGACGGCCAGTGAAAAAGTCACGATAATGCGACGTTTGATATGGATCTGCTTCGAATTCAGCAGTGCTTAAACCTTCAGGCATTTCACCTGTACCATCGTAGTGATGGAAATTTAATGCGATTTTATCCTGATCAGTGATGTCATAAGCGGTTTTTAACATGACATCATCAATGTCATTTTTATTGTTCGCTTCACGATAACCGTTGCCTTTAGTGCCTGAATAAAGTAAGGCAAGACCTAAACCATTATCTAATGTTCCACCAACAAACAGACTAGGACCTAATTTTACCTGATCTGTACCTGTTGCATATTCAGAGTTTAATGCCACGGTACCTTTAAAGTCTTCAGGAATGCTACGTGTGGCAAAGTTGATAATACCGCCGACATTTTGTGGCCCAAAACGGACAGAACCTGCACCACGGACTACATCAACAGATTCTATATTTCCTAAAGAGACAGGCGCCATCGAAAGCTGTGGTTGGCCATACGGTGCAAATGACATTGGTATGCCATCGATCAACACAGTTGAACGTGGAGAGAGGCGAGAAGTTAATCCACGAACGCCAATATTTAATGAAACATCGCTACCGCCAGTACCATTATTTTCTTGAACCTGAACACCAGAAACTTGGCGTAACGCATTTTTTAGAGATGTTGCTGCGCTTTCGTTTAAGCGTTTACGGTCAATAATGGTCCGCGCACCGGCATGCTTTTGCACCTTTTTTTCATTGGCGTTTTCCAGCCAGTTCCCTTGAGTTTCAATGGTGATGGTCGGTAAAACATCAGCTTGCGCGGTATCTGTATTTTCAGCAGCAGAAGCCATAGTGGCAACCATGCTTATACCTACGGCAATACTTAGCGGTAATAACGGGAAGTTTTGAAGCTTTAGAGATTTTTTGCTTGAACTATACATAAAAGTGTGAGCAATGGAGAGAGAGCGCGTATCATAATCTTGAGTGCGATAAATTTAAATAAGGATGATTATCATTTGAAACTATGAATTTGATTAAGCCAATAGACTTTTTAATTTAAATAAAGAATAGATGGAATTTATAGTCAAAAAAACCGCGCTAAAGCACGGTTTCTTAAAATGAATTTAATTATTTAAACTGGATAGAGCCATTTGCACTGACCGTGATTTTAGATTCACCACCTGCCATTTCTTGTTCAGGAATAGCATCGGCACTTGCAGCTTTCATCATAGCCATACGCGGTACTGGCTGACCACCATAATTGCTGGTATTTAAATTAATATTAACTAAGTTATAGCCCGATTTATTCCACGCCTGAGCAAGAGCTTGAGCACGTTGTTGAAAGTTTTTGGATGCTTCAACCATGAGTTCATTCTCAACTTTTTTACGTTGTGCATCTGAAATGCTAAAACTGATTGATTCCGTTTGGAAATTTTGTTGTAACTCGCTCACCAATTGGCTAGCTGCTTTAAAGTCTGTACTTTCTAAACGCACTTCGGCACGACCACGCCATTCTTTCAATTTACGACTGTCATTGTCATAAATCGGGTAGGTGCTTTGAGAACCTGTTTCGATTTTTACTGCAGGGTATTTACGTGCCGTATTCACCGCTTGGGTCATCAATTTGTTGATTTGGGTAGCAAGTTCAGCCGGTTGTTTATTTGACTTTTCAATATATAAAACGGCATGCATTTGGTCGTTCGACACTTGGCGAGTGGCATCCGCCTGAATGTTCACGATGTTGTAATTGAGTGGGTCGGCTGCTTGAGTTGCTGCTGCCAAACCTAGACCGGATGCTAATAAAACAGTAGATAAGATAATTTTACGCATTGTTATGACCTATTCTTCTTTCAGAATGACTAATTTAGCTTATGCTCTTATCTTAAAAGGGGATTGTGATGGATTAAAGGAAAATCTGTGGTGGGATTGTAAATCTTTCAAGAAAAATAAATGCAGTGCTTGATGAATATTTATTTAAATAATCAGCACTTAGTTGTTTAAATAATTGAAGATTACAATAATCATTCATAAGTTGTAAAAAAGCATAAAATAAAAAGGTTTTCTTTGTTTTGTCACACTGTAAGATGATAATTCAGGATATCCATGGAATAGATCTGTTTTTTCTCTAAATTATCTTTTTATTTGATCATAAAAGTGATTTATTTTCTTGAAAAAGTCTGTATCATCCGCCTCCTAGTTAGCCCATACTCAAAGAGTTTTTTTAAGCTAACTAGAAACTCATAAAGCACCGAGTCAAAGGACCGCAAGTCACCCGACTTATTTCTTTCAACCCATATCAGAGATGGTAATTCGATATGAGCGTTTCTTCTGTAAACCCTGCCACTAATTCTACTAACGAATACTATTTGACTCGCCAAAGCCAGATGGAATCCAATGTTCGTAGCTATCCGCGTAAACTTCCACTTGCGATAGCAAAAGCTTTAGGTTGTTGGGTTACTGATGTTGAAGGTACAGAGTACCTCGATTGTTTAGCTGGGGCAGGAACATTGGCATTAGGCCATAATCATCCTGCGGTAATTCAAAGTATCCAAGACACACTTGCAAGTGGCCTCCCATTGCATACTTTGGATTTAACAACGCCTTTAAAAGATGCTTTTACTGAAGCACTACTTGAGCAATTACCTGGTGGTAAAGAAGAGTATTGTCTACAGTTCTGTGGCCCATCTGGTGCAGATGGTACAGAAGCAGCAATTAAATTAGCAAAAACTTACACTGGTCGTAGTTCAGTAATCAGCTTCTCAGGTGGTTACCATGGTATGACTCACGGTTCTTTAGCAATGACAGGTAACTTGTCTGCTAAAAATGCTGTAAACGGCTTAATGCCGGGTGTTCAATTTATGCCGTATCCGCATGAATACCGTTGCCCATTAGGCATTGGTGGTGAAGCGGGTGTTGATGCATTAACGTATTATTTCGAAAACTTCATTGAAGACGTAGAAAGCGGTGTAACTAAACCTGCAGCTGTAATCTTGGAAGCAATCCAAGGTGAAGGCGGTGTAGTGACTGCACCTGTAAAATGGTTAAAGAAAATCCGCGAAGTGACTGAAAAGCACAACATCGTGTTGATTCTTGATGAAGTACAAGCAGGCTTTGCACGTTCAGGTAAAATGTTTGCCTTTGAACACGCAGGTATCGAGCCAGACGTCGTTGTAATGTCTAAAGCAGTCGGTGGCAGCTTACCGCTTGCAGTATTGGGTATTAAACGTAAGTTTGACGCATGGCAGCCAGCGGGTCACACGGGCACATTCCGTGGTAACCAGCTTGCTATGGGTACTGGTCTTGCAACAATCAAAACCATCAAAGAACAAAACTTGGCTCAAAACGCGCAAGAGCGTGGCGACTTCTTACAAGCTGAAATTAAAAAATTAGCGGTAGCATTCCCATGTATCGGTAACGTACGCGGCCGTGGTTTGATGATTGGTGTTGAAATTGTTGATGAACGTCAAAAAGCAGATCACATGGGTTCTTTACCAGGTGATTCTCAATTGGCAGCAGCAATTCAAGCAGCATGTTTTGATAACAAATTGTTGTTAGAAAAAGGTGGTCGTAACGGTACTGTAATTCGTTTACTTTGCCCATTGATCATTAACCAAGCTGAATGTATTGAGGTGATCGTTCGCTTCAAGAAAGCACTTGCTGAAGCACTTGTTGCAACTCGAGGCGCATAAGTCATGGTAGATTTTGCAGAACATCGTAAAGCGTTATTCTGCAATGATGCACAATCCATTGCTGACTATCAGTCAGCAATGGGCGAAGCGGTAAAAGCCGTTTCTGCATGGTTGCAAAATGACAAAATGTACACCGGCGGTAGCATTAAAGAGCTTCGTAGTGCAATTGCATTCAATCCTTCAAAAGAAGGTATGGGTGTACAAAAATCACTAGACCGTATGGTTGAGCTGTTCTTAAACAAAAGCTTAAAAGTACATCACCCACATTCTTTAGCGCATTTGCATTGCCCAACAATGGTAACAAGCCAAATCGCTGAAGTGCTCATTAACGCGACAAACCAATCTATGGACTCATGGGATCAAAGCCCTGCCGGTTCATTGATGGAAGTTCAGTTAATTGACTGGCTTCGCCAAAAAGTTGGTTATGGTGCAGGTCAAGCAGGTGTATTCACCTCTGGCGGTACGCAGTCTAACTTAATGGGTGTTTTGCTTGCACGTGATGCATGTATTGCTAAAAACTGGAAAGACGAAAACGGTAACCCGTGGTCTGTTCAGCGTGACGGCGTACCTGCGGAAGCAATGCGTAACGTCAAAGTGATCTGTTCTGAAAACGCACACTTCTCTGTGCAAAAGAACATGGCCATGATGGGTATGGGCTTCCAATCTGTAGTGACTGTTCCTGTAGATGCAAATGCACGCATGGACATGGATGCACTTGAGAAAACCATGGCGCACCTTCAAGCTGAAGGTAAAATCGTCGCATGTGTAGTTGCAACTGCGGGTACAACCGATGCAGGCGCAATTGACCCATTGAAAGAAGTTCGTGCAATCACCAACAAATATGGCGCGTGGATGCATATCGACGCAGCATGGGGCGGTGCTTTAATTTTATCGAATGATTACCGTGATATGTTAGACGGTATTGAACTGTCTGACTCGGTAACGCTTGATTTCCATAAGCATTACTTCCAAACGATTTCATGTGGTGCGTTCTTGCTGAAAGATGAAGCGAACTATCGTTTCATGCATTATGAAGCTGAGTACTTAAACTCTGCTTATGATGAAGAGCATGGGGTTCCTAACTTGGTGTCTAAGTCACTACAAACAACTCGCCGTTTTGACGCGTTGAAATTGTGGATGACGGTTGAAGCGCTAGGTGAAGAGCTTTATGGTTCGATGATCGACCATGGTGTAGGTCTAACACGTGATGTTGCAGATTATATCAATGCAACTGACGGTCTAGAAATGCTGGTTGATCCGCAATTTGCATCGGTATTGTTCCGTGTAGTGCCAGCAGGCTACCCAGCTGAATTGTTAGATACATTGAACCAAAACGTAGCAGACGAATTGTTTGCACGTGGTGAAGCGAATATTGGTGTAACTAAAGTAGGTCAGGTTCAATCTTTGAAAATGACGACTTTAAGCCCAGTAGCGACTTTAGACAACGTGAAGAATTTGCTTGCTCTGGTGCTTGCAGAAGCTGACCGTATCAAAGGCCCAATCGCTGACGGTACATATACACCTGCAATTGACTAATTGTCATTTTGTAGTTGTAGAAGAAGGAGCTCATTTGAGCTCCTTTTTTTTGTTTTAAATGAAAAGGCGCTTAATTTATTACATGGCCACAATTTTTCATTGAGTGATGATAGTTTACTGTGTAGGCAGATTTTTACTTTGACGGATCAAAGTAACTAAAATCCTTCTCAGGGAAAAGGTACATCCATGTGACCATTACCTTATAGTGACATCCCTGTCGCCAGTCGCGATATTCATTGATGTTTATCATTTGATGAATGAGATACCACTTAATATTTATAACCAATAGAAGGCTTGTAAAGGAGTTTCCCTCTCCTTGTAGGAGAGGGTTAGGGTGAGGTGATGAGGTGAATGCAATACGATATTGATGTTATGCCGCAAATAATGGACTAAAACCTTTCTTACGCAGCAGTTTGCGGTACATACTCGAACTGCGGTCAGCTGGGAAATGTGCTTCAATGCTTAAATCCAAAGGTAAATATTCAGGCTTTTGCGATTCCGACACGAGACGGTCTTCCTCAAATATTTTCAGGTTAAAGTCGTAAGCATCTTCTACAGGCAGGTCTTTGTCATAGTTACGGCAAATCGGTGCAAATAGACGGGTAGAACGAGCAGTCATCGGTGAAGCCGCATTCATAATCACTTGCTTGCTGTCATTTGGAAAATGAATCGTCAGCGTTGCGGTAAACGGCAGATGAATTTCAAAATGGCGCAGCCATTGGAAACCCTCTTGTCCGCGCTGTTCTAAACCAATCGGGTAGCGCCCAACACTGCTCCAATAATCCGCATTAAACCCTGTTTCAGTCTCAAATGTTTTATAGTCAGGTACTTCTACATTTTCAGGGTCACCAAAGGTATCGGGATGTACCCATGCAAAATGCGCAACATCAATAAAGCCTTCAAGCTGCCGGCCTGCAAAACATTGAAAATCGACCGTTGGGCACACCAATTGCTGAAACTCGGCTTCATCCCAATATGGCATTGCAGGGATATTCGGCGCAGTATCTTTAGCGGCAGTAAGTGAGCACCATATCAGTCCATAACGCTCAACAGCAGCATAAGTACGTAAGTTAAAGCGAGGTGAAATTTTGTGCTCAGGATGTGCAGGGATGCGGTTGCAATGACCGTGTTCACCAAAGCGTAAGCCATGATAGCGGCAGACTACCCCTAGACCATCATTTTTACCTAAGCTGAGTGGGACGCCGCGGTGAGGGCAGGCATCTTTAGCGACAATCAGTTCTTCTCCCATTTTATAGATAACGAGCGGCATATCTAAAAGCATGGTGCCATAAGGCTGTTCTGTAATGTCTCGAGCGAGTGCAATGGGATACCAAAATTCTGCAAGTAAGTGCCAGTCATGTTCTTCAAAAGTCATATGCACAGGCAAGTCCGGATTAAATGTCGCAATGGCTTTACTGGTCATTTTAGGCTCTGTTTTTATGTAAACTTGCATATTGAGCGAACTAAAAATGTAATGAAATTTCAATTATTGGAATACGAGGAAATAAAAAATAGAACATGCAAATCTGCATCATTCAGAAAAAGAGGGGAATTTGAAAAAAGAAAATAAGACAAAATATGACAAGGACATGAATTCTTACGAATATCAAAGTAGAAATAAATAAGACCAATACTTTGATAAATTTCATTACATGTTGAAAAATAAAGAATTATATTTAAATCAATGTGCAATCATCAATTATCATAAAAGCGTCATAAAGCTGTAACTTCACTGTCATATTCTAAAATCAAAATGCAGTAATCGAAATAAGTACAAAACTGAATAAAAAGTGGCGTACTCCTAAACTGCATCAAATAAGAGAGATGAGAATGCGCTTAAATCATATCGCACTTGCTATGGTACTCACTACTGGGGCAACAGTCGCTACAACTGCAAATGCAGCTCGTGACACGATCCAAATTGCTGGTTCTTCAACTGTACTGCCTTATGCAAGTATTGTTGCAGAAGAGTTTGGTAATACATTCCCACAATTTAAAGCACCTGTCGTAGGTTCAGGCGGTACTTCAGGTGGTTTGAAACAATTCTGTAATGGTGTAGGTGACAACACAATTGACGTTGCAAACGCATCTCGTAAAATTAAAGATACTGAATTGGCTGCATGTAAAAAAGCCGGCGTTAACCAAATCTTAGAAATTAAAGTTGGATATGACGGTATCGTATTTGCGTCAAATGCGAAAAAAGCGGCATTCAAACTTCGCCCACAGCACGTATTTGCTGCACTCGCTGCTGAACTACCATCAAAAGGTAAATTGGTTCCAAACCCATACACACGTTGGAATCAAATCGACCCAACATTACCAAACGAAGCAATCACTTTAGTTATTCCTGCATCAAACCACGGTACACGTGAAGTATTCCAAGAAAAAATGGTCGATGCTGGCTGTGAAACTTATGAAGCTTTCGCAAAATTAGATAAAGATGCTCAGAAAAAAGCATGTTCAACTTTCCGTAAAGACGGTCGTGTGATTGAAATCGCGGGCGATTATACAGAAACATTGGCACGCTTAAAAACTTCACCTAACGCTGTAGGTGTATTCGGTCTAGGTTTCTATGACCAAAACCGTGACAAGCTACGTGTAGCAACAGTGAATAATGTAGCGCCGTCTGAGAAGACAATTTTAAATGGTTCATACCCAGTATCTCGTCCATTGTTCTTCTACGTAAAAGGCGAGCACTTAAAATCAATTAAAGGCTTAAAAGAGTTCACAGAATTCTTCCTTAGCAAAAAAGTATCAGGTAAAGGTTCTAAGCTAGAAAAAGCAGGCTTAATTTCAATGTCTGATAAAGATCGCGCTGCAGTTCTTGCAAACTTTAAAGCTGGTAAAGCAGTTAAATAATTGGATTGAAACAGCCAATGGCAGGATTGACCTGCCATTGGCTTTTTGCAAAGAAACAGTTTTTTCAAGAAGGGCTTTTGAAAAAACAGTGGAGATTACATGAATCTGCTACTTATTGGTGTGTTGCTCGCAATTATTGCAATCGCTTATCAAGTTGGACTGACCAAAAGTCGCAAACTTGCAGGTAAAGGCAATAACTCAGCAATGTTGCATTCACGACCGGGCTACTATGGTGTTTTGGTCGCTTTATGGTGTGGGATTCCCGCTTTTTTAATCTTGATTGTTTGGAACTTGGTTGAACCGAGTATTTTTCAACATGTTATTTTTAATAATGTTCCCGAAAATATTCGTTTAAGTTTAGATCCTGCAAGCACGAGTGTAATGGTTGACCGCGTTCAAGCGATTGCTTCTGGTTTTGGAGTAAGTGATACGCCAGCTGCATATGAACTTGCAGCAGCAGAACAGTTAAAGAAAATTGAAAACATCGGCTCATATGCAAAATTGGCCGTTGTGATTTGTGCGGCATTGATTGGTTTAGTCATGGCTAAACGCCGCATCGCAGAAAAATATCGTGCACGTAACCAAGTCGAAAAAGTCATTAATATTGCATTGGCACTGTGTTCGGGTGTCGCAATCCTGACAACAGTTGGCATTGTGATGTCGATGTTCAGTGAAGCCATGCGTTTCTTTAGTTTTGTTAGTCCACTAGATTTCTTCTTAGGCACTGAATGGAACCCCGGCTTTAGTACATCAGGGAATGCTGAAGGTAGTTATGGTTTGCTGCCACTCCTTTGGGGCACACTCATGGTCAGTGGTATTGCGCTATTGGTTGCTGTTCCAGTTGGTTTGATGATTGCCATTTATTTAGCTGAATATGCCAAGCCAAGTTTTCGCGCTTGGGCAAAACCGGCTATTGAAGTTCTCGCAGGTATTCCAACCATCGTTTATGGTGTATTTGCCTTAATGATTATTGGACCCTTTGCAAAACAGCTCGGCGCATATATCGGACTCGATATTAATGCAACCAGTGCTTTAACAGCAGGTTTTGTGATGGGGATTATGATTATCCCATTCGTTTCATCATTATCTGACGACATCATTACCCAAGTCCCTCGCGCGCTTCGTGACGGTTCACTTGGTTTGGGTGCGACAAAATCAGAAACCATTCGTCAAGTGGTGATTCCAGCTGCATTGCCGGGCATTATCGGTGCATTCTTATTGGCAGCATCTCGTGCGATTGGTGAAACCATGATTGTGGTGCTTGCAGCAGGGAACAGTCCTTTACTGCATATCAACCCACTCGAAGCGGTATCTACAGTCACCATTACCATCGTAAACCAATTAACAGGTGATACAGACTTTGCGAGTCCTCAAGCATTGGTCGCTTTTGCACTCGGTTTAACACTGTTTGTGATTACTTTAGGTCTGAATATTGTTGCACTGTACATTGTGCGTAAATACCGTGAGCAATACGAATGAGTACGACGAATACATCAAATATGGATCAAACTTTTGATCCGCTCGCAGCCGCAGAGCTTCGTGAAAAACGTAAGAAAATCATTGAAAACTCATTGGCGAAAAGACACCGTAAAGAAAATACCTTCCGTGTCTTGGGTTTTAGTGCAGTAGTGACTGGCTTATTGTTCGTCGTGCTATTGTTTGGCAGTATTTTAGCCAAAGGCTTACCAGCATTCTGGCAAAGCTCGATGACGGTGCCTGTGTTTTTTGATCCAAGTATCGTCAATGTAGGAGCGAAACCGGTTCAAAAAGAAGGTGAATCTCCTGCACAGTTCCAAGAGCGTTTTATTGCTTGGCAAACTGAAATGGGCATGGTGGATTGGGATGCGCTGATTGTGAATGGGATCATTGCAAAAGATCCAGCGATTGCCTCTCAACGTGATGATCTCAACAGTTTATATACCAGTTCAGAAGCATATCGCTTACGTGACATGGTTATGGCAGATCCATCATTGATTGGCCAAAAGCAAGATTTGAAAATCCTTGCAGATGCCAATGTCGATGTCTGGTTAGCGGGTAATATTGACCGCAGCTTGCCTGATGAACAGCAACAATTGAGCCCAGAAGTACGCCAACTCGCAGATAAACTCAAGGCTGACGGTGTTATCACCAACTCATTTAATACTGAAATATTTAAAAATCCAGACTCTCGTAGCTCACCTGCAACTTCAGGTTTAGCAGGGGCGTTTATGGGTTCACTCTTCATGATGCTGATCGTGATCATTATTTCGATTCCAATCGGTGTAGCATCCGCAATTTACTTAGAAGAATTTGCACCTAAAAACTGGATTACCGATGTTGTCGAAGTCAACATTAACAACCTAGCAGCGGTTCCTTCGATTGTCTTTGGTTTACTTGGTGCTGCGATTTTTATTGGTTGGATGCACATGCCGCTTTCGGCACCTGTGGTTGGTGGTTTAGTCTTAAGTTTGATGACACTACCAACGGTCATTATTACCACACGTGCATCACTAAAAGCTGTCCCGCCATCGATTCGTCAAGCCGCATTAGGTTTAGGTGCATCACGTTTACAAACTGTATTTCACCATGTCTTGCCACTGGCATTGCCGGGTATCTTAACTGGTGCCATTATTGGTGTTGCGCAAGCCTTAGGTGAAACTGCTCCATTATTATTGATTGGTATGAGTGCCTTTGTGGCAAGTGTACCAGCCACTCCTTTAGATCAATCCACTGCATTACCTGTACAAATTTTCCTTTGGCAAGGTAACGAGCTACGTAACTTCTTTGAAGGGCGTACCGCAGCAGCAATCATTGTACTTCTTGCTCTCATGATCGGCTTAAACAGTTTAGCGATCTGGTTACGTAAGAAATTTGAAGTACGCTGGTAATTGAGGGCATTATATGAATAGCGTCGTTACAACAGAAAAGAATTCCTTAGATCAGGATAAGTCCGTGAATCCAGAACAAACACAATTTACCTCTGCTCAGGACAGCCAAAAACAAACCAATACTGCGTTTGTGTCACAGTTTGATACGCAATCTAGTGCGAAAAAAGATGCGAAATCGACCAATGTGAAAATCAGTACCAATGATGTGCATGTGTACTATGGCGAATCTGAAGCGATCAAAGGCATAGATCTGAACATTTATGAAAATGAAGTGATTGCCTTTATTGGTCCGTCTGGTTGTGGTAAGTCAACTTTCCTACGTACGCTCAACCGTATGAATGACACGATTGATTCTTGTCGTGTGACAGGGCAAGTGCTTATGGATAATCAAGATATCTATGATCCAAATCTCGATGTGGTGTTACTGCGTGCCCAAGTGGGTATGGTTTTCCAAAAGCCGAACCCATTCCCAAAGTCTATTTTTGACAATGTCGCTTATGGTCCAAAATTGCATGGTTTGGCACGTGACAAATACGACATGGAAGAAATTGTTGAAAATAGTCTGCGTAAAGCAGGCCTTTGGGATGAAGTGAAAGACCGTTTGAACCAACCGGGTACAGGACTTTCAGGTGGTCAGCAGCAACGTCTATGTATTGCGCGAACCATTGCTGTCAGTCCTGAAGTGATTTTAATGGATGAACCTTGTTCAGCACTCGATCCAATTGCAACAGCAAAAGTAGAAGAGCTCATCACTGAACTTTCAGCGCAATATACCATTGCGATTGTGACACACTCGATGCAACAAGCAGCGCGTGTTTCTGACCGTACCGCATATTTCCATTTGGGTGATTTAATTGAAGTGAATTCCACTGAAAAAGTCTTTACCCAACCGGATCATCAGCTTACAGAAGCCTATATTACCGGTCGTTTTGGTTAATCTAGACTGTTTAAAAATAGAGCCGAAAGGCTCTTTTTTTATGAAGTCAATAATTAGGTCAAAAAGTCTTGATAAAAATAAAATGCTCAATTTGGCTCAATGAGAATTATTTTCAAAAAATAGATTGAATTTTTGTGATGCAACCCACATGTTATACAACATAAATATGAATTAAATGAGTTTCAATTTTATGCTATTTCATAATCCCAAGTTGCCTGCGGAAATTCGTGTAAGCCATTTAAATGCACGTATTAATGAACAACGAAAAAAAATTGCGCAAACGACTGCATCTAAACTTGAGCTGCTGCAACTAAGCCAACAATTATCAAAAGAAGCGCGCGCACGTAAAAAGAATAACCAAAAAATTTATGTAATCGATTTTAATGGTGATACCGCTGCATCTGCGGTAACGAGTCTACGTGAAGAAATTACCCTGATCTTAGCGACAGCAAAAGCAGGACGTGACCGCGTGGTTTTACGTTTAGAAAGTCCAGGCGGGATGGTGCATGGCTATGGTCTGGCCGCTGCACAATTGGTACGTTTACGTGATGCTGGATTTAACTTAACCATTTGCGTGGATAAAGTTGCTGCAAGCGGTGGCTATATGATGGCCTGCATTGCAAATGAGATCGTTTCAGCACCATTTGCCGTGGTGGGTTCGATTGGTGTAGTTGCACAAGTGCCGAACTTTAACCGTTTATTGAAAGAAAAACATATCGATTTTGAACTGTATACCGCGGGTCAGTTCAAACGTACCGTAACTATGTTTGGTGAAAATACTGCTGAAGGTAAAGCCAAATTTGAAGAAGAGTTACAGCAAACCCATAACTTGTTTAAACACTTTGTTGAAAAATACCGTCCTCAGCTCAATGTCGATAAAGTTGCCACAGGTGAGCATTGGTATGGTCAAGATGCAATGGATCTCAATTTGGTCGATAAACTCCAAACGTCAGATGAATATCTATTAAGTCTTATGCCACAACATGATGTATATATGATTGAAACCCGCAAAAAACCAACACTGGGTGAGAAGTTAGGCTTACAAGCAGCACAAATTGCGGATTCATTGGTTCCTGCTGTCATGTCAAAAGTGATGGAATCATTGAGCAAAGCTAATGCAAATATCGTTCAATTAAAAGATCTAAAATTTTAAAATCTTTATGCTTATAAAGTATTTAAAGCTCACTTCGGTGAGCTTTTTTATGCTAAACGATGCTGTTGTGATAGATTGCGTTGCGTACATAGATATTGATGATAATGATGTCTAATTTTCTGTTTATTTTAGGTGGTGTCATTTGCCTAATGGTTTGGCCTTGGCTATATTTGCTGCATTTTCAAAGTGTGAAAAAATCTGTGCTGAAACAGTATGCTGCGCTGTTTGGCCCAGCAGCAACACTGTTGGCAGGCTATATTTATTGTTCATCACTACAGGTAGATGTTCGCTCTGAAGCCTGCGGCACTGTTGTGGCCTATCAGAGTTATATGAGTAGCGGAAATATAAATAAAAGACAGCCTTTTGAGCGGGTTGAAATTTTAGTGAATCATACAAAATATACACGGCATTTTCGTATAGATGATGATCTACAAAAAATGCCAGCGGGAGCAAAAGCGTGCTTTCAGTATTATGACCGAAAATTGAATCCGCAAATGTCAGATTCAATCTTAATTCAATGGACTGCTTAAATATTTAACTGATGTTACGCAGTAACACCAGAAGTGCAATTTGATTCAAATAAAACAACGATACGCGGTAACGTCATCCGCAAGTGTTTGAGACAGGGCTGCTTCTAATCAAAAATGTTTTTGCGATACTTTGAATACGTAGACGCGAGCGAACGAGTTTTGCGGTGAGGAGCATTGCTCCGCAAGATGGTTTCCTTGCGAAGCTTCGCTTCTCATTTTGCCGAATGAGAAACATCGTTTCGTAAAAGTACCTCCAGCCGAAGGCTAATCCCGTTATTCAATTCCTAGATGTAAGACTTCGTCGAATAGACTTAAAAATCATTTTTAAAATGAGAAATTACTTCTAGGTGCGTAACATCAGTATTTAAGATAAAAAATATTCAGGCTTTTGTTTAGCGTTATTCAACAAATTTGATGTCATTAAACAAATACCACCAGTGATCATCGCACCTAGTGTTGCAAGTAGCATATCTTTATGTGCATCCCAAATATCACCTTGTTGCCCATTATAATTTTCAGCTTCTTCTGGTGATAAGCCAATGGCAATCAGCCATTCGATCCATTCATAAAATAAACTGGTCGCCATGACGAATTGTACGACCAATAAAAAGAGTGTTCCGGCTTTTAACTGCGGTAGCCAGATTTGAAATATGCGATAAAAGAACGGGTAGAGCAGCAAACCATAGGCAAGATGTACAAGCCGATCATACATGTTCCGACTCCATCCCATGCTTTGATCAAGGTTGAAACCGAAGAGAGCTTGTGTCCATTCAGAATAAGGTACATAAGAATATAAATAATGGGCACCGATGACATGAATCAGTAAAAAGCCAAGATACAGACAAACTGTTCTGAAAGTTAGTCCTATTTTATAGAGGAAAACGAGCAGCACGATCAGCATAAACGCTGTGCCGATTTGATGGAGGATATATGCTTCCATTTCTAAAGGTTGGATACTGGCGATCACAATGGCAAGAGTTAATAACGCAAAAGCTAAGATGTGCTTAAGTTTTAATTTGAAATCAATCATGAAAAGGCAAAGCTCAAATTTTTTATCGGTGTGCAGTGGTTATAATTCGCGGCAAGTATAGCCATAATGCGATGAAAGGTGTTAGTTCGACGGCGTTAGAATTTGTGCATTATTTTTTCAAATGTCATCAGCTAGCAACTAGGGATAAGTATTTTCAAAAAGATTGTATTAAACTCAGATGTATATCGAAGTTTATGTATTTGGAAGTAACTATGGCCGTTGTTGAGGCATTTATTGCGACTCAAAATTGTTATTTTAACTATGAGTTTGAAGAACTTAATTTAACAGATGATTTTCCAGAAGAGCTCTCTGTATCTTTGCGGGGCATGATGTTTCGCCATGAAATTCAGTATCCCAATGCCACATATTATATTTATTACTCAGATGTTTTAACGGGTTGTGAATTACAGCGAATGAAAGATGATTGGGCGAAATATTGCCCTGCAGAATAAAATTGCGTCTAAATTTTCTATCTCCTTATAGGAGATGAGAATCCTCAGAATATATTCTGAGTTCGCAAGGGAGAGTTGGATAGTCTCATCTCCTTGCGGAGCATGCTCCTCATCTCAAAGAGAGCAGAAGTATTATAAATAAAAAACGAGGCATGAAGCCTCGTTTTTTTTGATCTATCTAAAATTAGATTTTAGAAATAAGATCTTTAATGTTTGCTGCTTGAGTTGATGCATTACCTGTATATGTTGCAGGTGTCATTTCTGCAAGACGCGCACGGTCAGCTGCAGGAACAGCTTCAAGCTCATTACCATTTACGAAATCAACCATCATGTCGCGAGTCATTGCTTGACCACGAGTAAGGGCTTTAAGTTTTTCGTAAGGTTTTTCAACTGCATAACGACGCATTACAGTTTGAATCGGTTCTGCAAGCACTTCTTGCGCATGGTCAAGGTCTTCTAGAATACGTTGAGCATTCAATTCAAGTTTACCAATACCTTTAGAGCAAGCTTCAAAAGCGATCAAGCTTTGTGCAAAACCAACACCCATGTTACGAAGCACAGTTGAGTCAGTTAAGTCACGCTGCCAACGAGATACAGGAAGTTTTTCACCAAGGTGAGCCAATACCGCATTCGCAATACCCAAGTTACCTTCAGAGTTTTCGAAGTCAATTGGGTTAACTTTATGTGGCATTGTTGAAGAACCAACTTCGCCTTCTTTCAAACGTTGTTTGAAGAAACCAAGTGAGATGTAGCCCCAAACGTCACGGTTAAAGTCGATCAAAATGGTGTTGAAACGACGTAGCGCATCAAAAAGTTCCGCCATGTAGTCATGTGGTTCGATTTGAGTGGTGTACGGGTTAAATTCTAAACCTAATGATTCAACAAATGCTTGTGAATGCGCAGGCCAGTTAATTTCAGGGTAAGCAGAGTAGTGCGCGTTGTAGTTACCTACTGCACCATTGATTTTACCAAGTAATTCAACTTGTTTGAATTGTTTGATTTGACGTGCAAGGCGGTAAGCCACGTTCGCCATTTCTTTACCCAAAGTTGTTGGGCTTGCAGTTTGACCATGTGTACGAGACAACATTGGTTGTTCAGCGTGTTGTTCAGCCAAAGCAACGATTGAATCGATGATTTGCTGCATTGCTGCAACTAAAACTTCACGGCCATTTTTAAGCATTAAAGCATGAGACAAGTTGTTGATGTCTTCAGATGTACATGCAAAGTGAATGAATTCTCCAGCATTTTTAAGCTCATCGATATGTGCGATTTGCTCTTTTAAGAAGTACTCAACTGCTTTTACGTCATGGTTTGTTGTACGTTCAATTTCTTTAATGCGGTTTGCATTGTCTTCAGAGAAGTTCGCAACAATTGCATCAAGCGCAGCGTTAGTTTCAGCACTGAACGCTGGAACTTCAGTGATTTCAGGACGGTTTGCAAGCGCTTGTAACCAACGCACTTCAACAGTCACACGAGCATGGATTAAACCAAACTCAGAGAGGAAAGGACGTAGAGCATCACATTTGCTTGCGTAACGTCCATCTAATGGAGAAAGTGCGGTTAAAGCGTTCATAGCGATTCCTTAAATTTTGGAATTAAACGTAAAACAAAAAGCCCGTACTGCATCAGTTAAACCACCTGATACTGTAAACGGGCAAGATCTTGAATATCTTGGAGCAGCTTACGCTTGCTGAAAATCATACCCCACGAGCTACCGCCGAGCTGACGCCACAAGTGAGCCATTTGTAAGCCTGTGAATAATGTCGCGCGAATGCGGTTGGTATGTGCTGTATCTTTAAATGCTTCAGCGTTGCCTCGAACCATAATGCGAGGATTGATCGAACCCGCAGTTTCAATATAGGTTTGGGCAAGGTTTGCAATGATACTTGGATGTAAATAATTATTATCGAAAAATGAAAGCTGTCTTAGGATTTTTTGTTGGGATTGTTCAATGATTTCGACAAATTTAGGATTGCTATAGACTTTCTTTTCTAACTGCAATAATGCCATCGCATACGTCATGGGTAGCTTGGTATTGGCAAGTTTAGGCAGTCTAGATTTTGGGGAAGTGTTAAATGGCTGGGTAATGCTGCTTTCTAAAGTTTTTAAACCGAGAGAAATATCCGCCAATTTATCAAAAAAATCGAGCGTTTGATTGGACTGATTGGATTTAGGACGGATATTCAAACTGGCTTTGATGAGATGTTCAAAATAAAAATTACCGCTTTCACCAATACTTTGCGTACCCGTCAACGCGGTCATATGGGTTAGCTGTGTTGCTTGAAAAACAGCAGCTAACGCCAATGCACGATTTTGGCGAGTATTCAGAGTCTGAGGCTGTTGAAACGGTAACTCTGTCATCCGAAACAATCCTTATTCAATAAAATCCGGTTTAGGCGCATTGGTATGATGAATCACACCACCCCCTAAACAAACTTCACCGGTGTAGAACACCACACTTTGACCCGGTGTAACAGCACGTTGTGGCTCATCGAATTCGACACGCACACCATTTGGCGCTGTAGGGTCTTTAAATATTGTACAGTCTTGGTCAGGCTGACGATAACGAGTTTTCGCTGTGCAGCGGAAGCCTGATTCAGGAATCTCTTGTTCACCAGCCACCCAATCAATCGCTTCAGACCATAAAATGGTGCTTTGCATGAGTGGATGTTCATGACCTTGACCAACGACTAAGCGATTACCTTCGATATCTTTATGCAGTACAAACCAAGCGCCTTCTTCAGCACCTTTTAGACCACCAAGACCGATGCCACCACGTTGGCCGAGCGTATAGTACATTAAGCCGTGATGTTCACCAACCTCTTTACCCGTGTCTAGGACGATTTTTCCGGGTTGAGCAGGTAAATATTGCTTTAAGAAGTCATTAAATCGACGTTCGCCAATAAAGCAGATGCCAGTAGAGTCTTTTTTCTTCGCAGTGGCTAAACCAAGTTCTTCAGCAATTTTACGAACTTGTGGTTTTTCAATTTCACCAACAGGGAACAAAGTCTTATTAATTTCGCGCCCATGTACTGCGTGTAAGAAATAAGTTTGATCTTTATTTTGATCTACGCCACGTAGCAGCGGTGCATATTCTTCACCACGTGAATTTTTAAGTGTTTCACCACGACGGCAGTAGTGACCTGTTGCAATAAAGTCTGCACCTAAGTTCACAGCATGGTCTAAAAACGCACGGAATTTAATTTCTTTATTGCATAAAATATCTGGGTTAGGGGTACGACCTGCGGCATATTCTTCTAAGAAATGCTCAAAGACACGGTCCCAATATTCCATCGCAAAGTTTGCGGTATGAAGTTTGATTCCAATTTTGTCACAAACGGCTTGAGCATCGGCAAGATCTTCCATTGCCGTACAGTATTCCGTGCCGTCATCTTCTTCCCAGTTTTTCATGAAAAGACCTTCAACTTGATAACCTTGTTGAAGTAAAAGTGCTGCAGATACAGAAGAATCTACACCACCAGACATACCGACGATGACACGTTGTTGCATAGGATTAAGCATCCAAATTTGAAATTAAGGGAGAATTTTGGTGCTCGTAAATGAGCGATAAAGGAAATTTTTGACCTGAAAGAGCATCTTGTACAGCTTTGATGACTAATGGACTACGCGCACGGGCAGACTCAATGAGTTCATCAAGCGTCATCCATACTGCACCGACAATACCTGTGTCTAATTGTGCATCGGCATGGTGCTGAATGTCTTTAGCTAAGAAACAGAAGCGGAAATAAGTACGATCAGGGAACATCGGGGGAGTATAAGTATACATGCCTAGAAGGTTCGTGATTTCTACATCGTGACCTGTTTCTTCCATGGTTTCTCGAATGGCTGCTTCAATAATGGTTTCACCAGCTTCGACATGACCTGCAGGTTGATTAAATACAGTATGGGTCACACCTTCTGTATGTTCTTCAACAAATAGGAATTTTCCGTCTTTTTCAACGACAGTTGCAACGGTGACGTGAGCAGTCCAAGCGGTCATAGAAAAGCACCATGGGGTAAAAACGCTATTCTACAAAATTTAGGGAGCGGTGGCTATGATGAGAAGTGAATTCTTTAAAAGAGAAGATTTTTATAGTCTACGTGAATAGTATAGTGAATTATTGAGTTAGTAATAACATTGAAAAAAGCAAAATTTTTAATAATCTAAATATTTTATAGATTATATTATCTGACTAATATATATAAATAATTTAAAATTCGTATAATGTTTTCAATATAGTATAAATTTGAATCTTCGTAAAAGGTTAAAAAATGTCAAATAATGCTCATATCATTCTTCAACAAATTATTGAAGATCAAAAACAAGATTTAGAAATAGATCAGAGTTTGAATAAATTTTTTGGGAATTTTTCAGCTCTCCAATTATTGAAAAATCACGAGTTAAGTTATGAAGAAATAGAAAGGGGTGATGTTGATGGTACATTAGATGGGGGGATTGATAATTTTTATATTTTCATTAATGGAGATCTTATTGATTGGAACTCTTTTGATATATCAGAATCACAAAATGAAGATGCTGAAGGTCAAGAATCTGCTATCAATGTTAAGTATATAAAGGAAAAATATAAGAAAAATATAGAAATAGAGGTTGTACTCATTCAGTCTAAATTGGAAAATTCATTCAATGAAGCAGCAATCACAAAGCTAAAAGACTCCTTAAGTAACCCGAATCCCGCTTAAGCCAATGATTCCATAATTTGAATTGTTGGTTTATTTTGATGATTAAGTTGATATGCACATAACGATGCGTAAATCCCACTCAGAAATCCATGAATACTACGAGCTTTA
>NZ_VPEK01000030.1:0-32570 GCF_013417145.1 Acinetobacter sp. YH16044 | reverse complement strand
ATAACAGTTGTGCTGGCGACAATAGCAAGAGTGAACCACCTGATCCCTTCCCGAACTCAGAAGTGAAACCTCTTAGCGCTGATGGTAGTGTGGGGTTACCCATGTGAGAGTAAGTCATCGCCAGCTCATTATTCGAAACACCCCCTGATATCTCAGGGGGTGTTTTTTTATGTCGGGAAAAAGGGAAGAAAAAAATAATAAGAAAAGCAGAAGAAAAAACAGGGAAATGATAGATATTTAAAAAGAATAAGGCCGATCAACAATAAACTCGTCTAGAACTCTTTTATATCATTTAAAATGTTTTGCTAATGAAAATGTGTAATAAATCAATATAATAAAATCGTTTGTCTCTTTAATAATATATAGGGTATTTAAGATGTTTTTAAAAAAATTATTAGCTACAGTTTTATTTGCATTTGTTTCTTTCAATACTACAGCCGGTGTGTATCAGGGTAAACTAAGTGAATGTTTGGTAAATAAAATTTCAGCAAAAGAGAGTCAGAACTTAACAGCTTGGATTTATTTGGCATTTTCAGCACATCCAGAAATTTCTAAATATAGTAAAGTAACGCCAGTTGAGATACAAAAAATTGATAAAAATATGGCTATTCTATTTCAAGATTTATTTACTAAACGTTGTAATGCTGAAATCAAAGCTGTTACAGAAAATGAAGGAACAAATGCTCTAGGTAAAGCATTTGAACTATTGGGAAATCGTGCAGCTGAAAATCTGATGAAAAATCCAATTGTTGAAAAACGTATTGCATCATTTGCGCAATATTTTGATGAAGATAAAATGCGTCAATCTATGAAACAATTGAAGAGATTAGACCTAACAAAATTTATCCTCTTAAGCTTAGTTAGGTCTATATGGTTAAATAAAAGATTAAATTTTTAGAAATTATAAGGAACTTTTTAAATTATTTTGATGTTGCTTCACTTGTTTTGCATAACGTTTGCCTTGTTTTTTCATTTTTCGATTGGTGTTATAAGCAGTAGGTCCGACATTATAGTAGGCTAAAGCTTTTGGCATGCTGCCAGCGGCATTTTTATATTTAGTTAAAATAAATGACCCACAATTAATATTGGTTAATTCGTCATATAAATCCCCAGGGCATGTTGCTTGCCAATAACGTGGCATCACCTGAGTTAAACCGACTGCACCTGCAGGAGAACTGACATAAGGGCGGAAAGTTGATTCTTGGCGAATAACGGCAGCCAGTAGTAAAGGATCTAAGTTGTATTGATCGGCAGTTTGCACAATGTAGGGTGACACTCGATTTGCAGTTTCAGGATTGACTGAATAGGCCTTTTGGATCCCTGATGAAAGTTTAACTGCACGTTTTTCTACAGAGCCACCACCTAGTGATGAACATCCAGAAATCAGGGTTACAGATATAATAACAGTTGAAAACTTTAAGCTGTGAGCGCTTAGGAGCGACGAAAGACGAGTTGAAAGGCGAGTTTTATTCAGTACATTCTGCATTTATATTCACTTTAAAATAATCATGGCTAAGTGTAATTTCTAAAGCGATATTATGAACTGGAGACTTAGAGGTCAATATTTTCTTAAGATGCTCTGTACAGTGAAATTGTAAGAATTGATGGAAATGTACTCAAATTACATGATTTTTTAAGTGAAGAGAGAAAAAGATCGTGTTAATTGAATCAGTATTTCTCTCTTAACATGGTACTTATTAAGATTATGGGAACATTCAAATCCCGAGAACTTTAGTTATAAAAAACTAGAATATCCATTCATCAAATAACTGTATTTGATAAAGCTGTAAATCTTTCCAGTGAAATTTGTAGAATCTAATTTTATTTAAAGCGTTTTAAGCATCCAAATTTCGCATGCTTGGCTATGACCTGTATTGCCCTTGGGAGCTTGTAAGTGTTCAAATCCTACTTTTTCATAGAGTTTCACCGCTTGCCCAAGTGTATGTGTAGTTTCTAAATAACACGCTTTAAAATTATGATCTTTGGCGAATTGAAAACAAAGTTCTAAAATATCTTTGGCTAAGCCATGACCACGTAATTCAGGCATAAAATACATTTTTTGGATTTCTAAAATGCTTGAGTCTCCAACTAAAGGAGAAAGGCCCCCACCACCTAAAATTGTACCGTGTTGATTTTCAATAACCCAATATTGTGCATTTGCTTGCGTATAGACGTGATATAAATCATCTAAAATTGGATCTACAACAGCAAATCCTGACTCTGGCGCTAATCCAAATTCTTTGGAAACTGTGCGAATGACATTGGCAATGCTTACATTGTCTTCAAGTTGAAGTGGTCGGATCTGAAACATAATCATCGAAAAACAAAAAGATGGATTGTTTATAGACTGATCCTATAAAAAAATCCATCTCTAAGTTTAAAATTACTCAAGCAAAAAATTACTTTAATTCGCTTGAACTTTTACCCAGTTCACGACGTGCAACGATTAATTGTTGAATTTGCTGTGTGCCTTCAAATATATCGAGGATTTTTGAATCACGTGCCCATTTTTCTAATAATTCATCTTCGCTATAGCCGACAGCCGCTGCGAGTTCTACACACTTTAACGTGATTTCATTACCTACACGGCCTGCTTTTGCTTTAGCGATGGATGCTTCACGTGAGTTTGGTTTTTTGTTGTCGGCCATCCATGCGGCTTTGAGCATGAGGAGACGTGCTGCTTCCCAGTCTGCTTCCATTCGATATATTTGTGCAGCAATATTCGAGCTTTGTAAGATCGGTGTTGAATACTGCTCATCTAATTCATCTTTAAAGATTTCTTTAATTCGCTCTAAAGATGCCTTGGCACAGCCAATAGCCATCGCGGCAACGAGTGGGCGAGTATTATCAAAAGTTTCCATAACCCCAGCAAAACCCTTTGCTACATCAATTTCAGCATTGCCTAATAAGTTTGCAGCAGGGACACGACAATCTACAAAACTAATGGCAGCAGTATCAGAGGCTTTAATACCCAATTTATGTTCTAGGCGTTCTACAGTCATGCCCGGCGTACCTTTTTCAACAACAAAGGATTTAATCGCTGCACGGCCTAATTTTTTATCTAGCGTTGCCCAAACAACTACTGAATCAGCACGTTCGCCTGAGGTGACAAAGATTTTTTCACCATTGAGGATGTATTCATCACCATCTTTCGTCGCTGTTGTCCGAATAGCTGCAGAATCAGAGCCGCAATTTGGTTCTGTAATGGCCATAGCGGCCCAAGTTCCTTTTAAGCGTTCTAGTTGCTCATCATTGGCTACTGCTGCAATAGCCGAGTTTCCAAGCCCTTGGCGAGGCATACTGAGTAACAGGCCTGTATCTCCATAGCACATTTCGATGATACTGAGGGCTGTTGACATATTGACACCGTTTTTATTACCAGTGTCTGTGTCGCCACGTTTATTGACGGCGGCACCTGCATTCATGCCATCACCGCCATCATTCATACCGTCAACGAGGGAAGATAACATGTCTAATTCTTTTGGATAGGCGTGTTCGGCTTTGTCATATTTACGTGAAATAGGGCGTAGAACATTTAAAGCGACTTCATGGGCTTGGTCGATCAGCAATTTAAATTTTTTCGGATTTTGTAAGTTCATGGACATTTCCTTGTTTTTATTTTGCTGAATTATGCATGTAAGCCAGATTGAAGAATCGCTGTGGCACGTAAGTCTCGATACCAACGTTCTACAGGATGTTCTTTGGTAAAGCCATGACCACCTAATATTTGCACGCCATCAGTCCCAATTTTCATCGATTTTTCAGCACATAGCACGCGAGCTAAATAGGCTTCACGATGAAAGGGCTTGCCAGCTTCGGCTAGACTTGCTGCGTTTAGGATGAGCATATGCATGGCATCAATTTCGATTGCCATATCTGCAATCATAAATGCCACACTTTGACGGTGCGAAATTGGCTCCCCAAAAGCTGTACGTTCGTTTGCATATTGAATGCAATATTTCTTGACTGCAGTTGCGGTACCAACAGCCATGGCACACCACATTAAATTGCCAAGATCGATAAATGAGGTGTAATTGAAATCTTGATCTCCTAAGCGTTGGGCAGGGGTCTGATCAAATTTTAAAGTTACCGTTTCAGTGGCTTTCAAACCCATAGCAGGTGTTTTTTTTGCGCTAATGCTCTGGTCGCGTTGCACAATAAAAACTTCAGGCTGTCCATTGAGCATGGCACTCACTAACAGCACATCTGCCTGTTCACCTAAAAGGACTAAGGTTTTCTCCCCACTGATTTTATACTGCTGGCCATCAGCAATCGCCTGAGTTTTAAGTTGATAGGGATTAAATGCCGCCGTTGCCTCTTGAACTGCAAAGCTTGCACGCAGGGTTGAATCATCTGCAAATGTCGCTAAATAGGTTGCTTGAACAGATTCTGAACCCCATTGGGTGATGGCATTGATACAGCTAAACGTCGACAGTAAACCTGCTGTTAAACTAAAGTCACCTTCAGCCAATTGTTCCGCAATTAAGATATTGCTAATGATGTTTTTTTCTGCTGCAACGCCACCCAAATCTTCAGGTAAGGCATAATAATTTAGACCTAGATCTTGGATATGTTGCGATAACGCTTCAGGAAATGTTTCCTCTTGATCGGCTTGATGAGCAAGTGGATACAAAACTTCTGTGGCAAACTGCTGCATCGCATCAGCAGTCATTTGCTGTTCTTCAGTCAGGTTTAAATCAAATAATGATTTTTGTTGATTTGGCAAACGTTGCTTTTGCACACCTTTGTTGGTCTGAAATGCTTTTTGTGTCTGGCTCAGGGTTTTAAAACCAGCTTTTGAGCTTTGATACAAAGATTTTTCAACAAATTTGCGCAGTTTAAACTGATCGAGTACATCACTTCCGGCAATTTTAGTTAAAAGTGAGAGCCCAAATCCTTGAGCCTTGTTTACCATATTGGTCATTGTTGTTTTCCATTTGCATTGTTCTTATTTAATGCTGACATGCCAAAGATAGAAAAACCATGTCATAATTGACATGCATGATTGTCAAAGATAAACGGCGAGATTAGGTGGGATTTGATAGCTAAATGATTAATTAAGAATAGAAAAGTAAAAAGGCTTAAAAGGATTTTTATTTTAAAATTGACTTGGCTGACATTTGAGTCAGCCAAGTCTTGAAGTGTGCATTGAATGATTATTGATATTTTTGAATCATACGACGAACATTGGTTTTCGCTTCAATGACGGTCATAAAGGTATATGCACCGATAAATTTACGGCTGATAAACATAAACTCTTTAGGTGGAACTGAGAAGTAGCGAGATGCCATCGATTTTGAAGCTTGTTGCATCACACGGCTATGTAATTGGCTTTTTTTCCAATCATAGCGTTGTTGTTCGTCCATAACACCAGCAGGGATGTCCGGGTTATTTGCAGTGCTACTAAATGCCTCTGTCGCTAACAAAAAGACTTTAGCCATATCAGGTTTAATACTTTGTGGAATACCATCAAAGAACTCATAACCTGTCATCGCTTTGACCATTTGCTCAGAGCTATGGTGATAACCCGCGGTAATCAAATTACGTGCAACGCCTAATAGATGCTCATCGAACTGACGGATCGCACCAAAGTCGAGGAGAACAATTTTATCTGGCACATCCGCACCATTGCCCAAACGCACCAAATAGTTTCCGAAGTTAGGGTCGGTTTGCATTTCACCCCATTCAAAAATTTCGCGTACGGCAATTTCAAGTGATGCTTCACCTAAGGCGTTACGGCGCTCTTGAGGAAGTGACAGCATTACTGGGCTGTTAATCGGCACACCACGTTCAAAAGTCATACACAGCACTTGAGGTGTTGAATATCCTTCAATGATTTGCGGGACGATATATCGTGGATCTTCTTTTAAGCGTGCAGCAAAACGGCGTGTGGTATCTGCTTCGATTTTATAATTTACTTCACGATGCATCATTTCACGAACTTCATCAAACCACTGATCAAATTCACGCGTTTGGGGCACCATTCGTGTCAGTTTGAGCATGTTTTTGAATAGATTCATATCTGAATCGATAGCATCAGCCACACCCGGATACTGGATTTTTAATACCAGTTCTAAACCATCAGATTTACGTTTTGCACGGTGAACCTGTGCCAGAGATGCTGTGCCAAGTGGCTCATGATCAATCACGAGATCATCAAGCTTTGAGCCAAGTTGATTTTGTAGTTGGACTTTGATGGCTGGCCATGCCAATGCAACTGTTTGATTGTTCAGCGTGTTGAGGGCTTGCGTGATTTCTTCAGGCAGAAAATGTTCACCATACAACGCCATCATTTGCCCAATTTTTACAATTGAACCTTTTAATTTACCAATTTCTGCGACGAGATATTCAGCCTGATCTTTCATGGCTTTTTTACGCTTTTTCTCTTTTTCTTCCTCACTCGAAAAAATAGAAGTGGCGTTTGATGCTGCCCAACGTGTTCCCGCAAGTAGCGATGCCTTTGCGATAGATAAGCGTCGATCCATAGAAGACGTTTTCAAGTGTTTGAGCTTATCGTTCTGATCTGACATGTAAATTAAATCCTTTAATCAGCAATTCGCAGAAAAATACATTGTAGCTAATTTTAACGTTTCTTAACGTATTAAAATAGTTCAACTTACTGAATATGCAGTAAGCATTTGCAAACTTAAGCAAGATGCCGCGTAGACAGGCACATTAGAAATAAAACTATAAACGATATTTGATTTTTACCGTATCATTTTGCATCAATGCAGCTTTATGTTCTTCAATATGTTGATGAATAAGATGTTGGACAGATTCGTCTTTAAATCCGGCAGCATAACCTTTGACAATAATAATGCTCGGTAAGCTAAAAAATAGGGTACGTGCGTTTTCTAGACTCGCATCAGGGAAAACTTGATGTTCGATCAGTAGTTGCTGAAAAAATGCCTTTTCAGTTTGCACGTTTAAAGACTGAGTGTCTTCCCAATAGCTTTGACGCATAGCCATGAGGTTATTGTGCTTATAGCTCATTGGAGCTCCGCATTTAAAATTTAACTGTTTGTATGGGGATGATTTTAAGAAAATAAAGCTTAGGATCAAGTACAAATTGCTAAACAATTGAGCTTGAATTGGTTTTTATTCGTAATTTTCATCTATTTGGTTTTATAAAATGCTGAAGAAAGGCCTAAAGTACACATTTCATTTCAGTGAATGTATCAGACCTCATATATACGGTTATGAAATGCTTTCAAGCGGTGAATAATGCCGTATTTTTATTATAAATAGCATCAAAACAAGGTATCATAGGGCGTTTAAAAAATTATGAACTGGAGACGCCTTAAGTGGATCGACCGACTATTAGCCCTGAACATTTACAGGAAGCAGCTGAAAACCTATCAACAATTCGTGATTATATCCGCTTTGGGGTAACAGCTTTACGTCAATATGATGCCCACTTAGGACAAGGTACAGAAGACTATTTTGCTGAAAGCTCAGCATTGGTTTTACAAACGTTATCTCTAGATTGGAATGCAGATGCGGAAATCTTAGATGCGAAATTATTGCCAAGTGAAGTTGCAGAATTTTTAGCATTGTTAGAACGTCGTATTAATGAAAAAGTTCCGACGTCTTATTTACTAAACTTGTCATATTTCTTTGGTAAGCCATTTTATGTCGATGAACGTGTACTGATTCCACGTTCTCCAATTGCAGAGTTAATTGAAAACCGTTTTGCGCCATATTGCTTAGGTGAAAATGGCGAAATGGGTGCTGCGGTTAATAATCTACCTGAAAATGCCAATCCAAAAACTCCTCAGCGCATTTTAGATATGTGTACGGGTTCAGGTTGTATCGCGATTGCTTTAGCTTATGCATTCCCAGATGCTGAAGTTGATGCAACAGATTTATCTAAAGATGCACTTGAAGTGGCGCAAATTAACTGTGAACACCACAATAAACAATATCAAGTGGCTTTACTTGAGTCTGATTTATTCGCCAAAATTCCAGCAGAAAATCAATATGATTTAATCGTGTCGAATCCACCGTATGTGGATGCTGAAGACATGGCAGATTTACCAGAAGAATTCCACCATGAACCTGAAATGGCGCTTGCTGCGGGTCAAGATGGTTTGGATCTTGTACGTAAAATGTTGGCACAAGCTGCAGATTACCTGACTGAAGATGGCTTAATTGTGATCGAAGTGGGTAACTCAGAATGGGCAATGCGTCAAAACTTCAATACCGTTGATTTTTACTGGTTACAATTCCAAAAAGGCGGTACAGGTATCTTTGCATTGACTGCTGCTCAATGCCGCGAATACCGAGATTTATTCATTCAATCTGTTCAAGCATAAGGAGTCGTTTGACATGGCAGGTAATAGTATAGGGCAACTCTTCCGTGTAACGACTTGTGGTGAATCTCATGGCGTTGGTCTGATGGCCATTGTGGATGGGGTTCCACCGGGTATTGAACTGACTGAAGCCGATTTGCAAAAGGATTTGGATCGTCGTAAGCCGGGCACATCTAAGTTTGCGACTCAGCGTAAAGAACCCGATGAAGTTGAAATTATTTCAGGCGTATTTGAAGGTAAAACAACCGGTACATCGATTGGTCTATTGATCCGTAACACAGATCAAAAATCAAAAGATTATGGCAACATTGCGCAAACCTTCCGTCCGGGTCATGCAGACTATACGTATACACATAAGTATGGTTTCCGTGATTATCGTGGTGGTGGCCGTTCGAGTGCTCGTGAAACTGCGATGCGTGTTGCTGCAGGTGCGATTGCTAAAAAATTCTTGTTTGAGAAATTCGGCATCGAAATTCGTGGTCATGTAACGCAAATTGGTACCGAAAAAGCACAGAAATTGGACTGGAATGAAGTTCCGAATAACCCATTTTTCTGTGGTGATGCTGATGCCGTCCCACGTTTTGAAGCTCTCGTGACGTCACTTCGTGAACAAGGAACGAGCTGTGGCGCCAAACTGGAAATTATTGCGACGCAAGTGCCAGTTGGTTGGGGCGAGCCTGTATTTGATCGTTTAGATGCAGATATTGCACATGCTATGATGTCCATCAACGCTGTAAAAGGTGTTGAAATTGGTGATGGCTTTGGTGTTGCCGAGCAGTTTGGTCATGAAACCCGTGATGAGTTAACAACGGATGGTTTCTTGGCAAACCATGCTGGCGGCATTTTGGGCGGTATTTCGAGTGGTCAAGACATTCGTGTTGCGATCGCCTTGAAACCAACAGCTTCCATTACTACGCCGGGTAAAACCATTACGATTAATCGTCAAGATACAGATGTATTGACCAAAGGTCGCCATGATCCTTGTGTCGGTGTTCGTGCGACACCAATTGCAGAAGCAATGTTGGCAATTGTGCTCATGGATCACTTCATGCGTAACCGTGCACAAAATGCGGATGTTGTCGCTCCATTTGCCCCAATTGAACCCAAGTGAGGAAACAAAGCGCTGCTTTGTTCCGATGCGGTTGGTGAATAGCTTTAGCAAGTCACAGTGGATAAATAACAAAGCGTTGCTTTGTTCCAAACGTGGTTTGGTGAGTAACGTTAGCGAGTCACAGAGGATAAATAACAAAGCACTGCTTTTTGTTCCGATGCGGTTGGTGAATAGCGCTAGCGAGCTACACTGATGAGCAAATTGCATAAAAAAACCAGACAATTGTCTGGTTTTTTTATTTCAGTAAAATAGACCCATGAAAATAAATAGCTAAAAAATATGAATATAAGAAATGCTTTACTTGGTGATATTCAGCAGCTCGAAAGCTTAATGAATATAGCCTATCGGGAGAATCATCCTAAGAGTTGGACCACGGAACATCATATTGTTCGAGGAAATCGAATAAATGTCTCTCAACTCAGCCAACTCTTACAAAAAAAGGATTTTCATCTATATGTGATGGAGTCGGTACATGCGCAGATCATGGGGTGTATTGGGATTCAAATGCAGGGAATGAGCAGTGAAATTGGTCATTTTGCAATTCACCCAGATGAGTAAGCTCAGGGCTTAGGAAAAAAATTATTGCAATTTGCAGAACAGCAAGCGACGTTGATTGAACCCAATGTTGAAGAATTTGTCATGTATGTGATTGATCGGCGTTTAGAATTAATAAAATATTATCAACGGCGTGGCTATAAGCTAACAAATGAAAATCAAGCCTATCCTCTTCATCTAGAGGTAGGTCAACCGATTTGTGAACTGACAATTAAACAATTAATTAAACGAATAAAATAAAGATCATATGATGTATTTGATCAATTTATAAAGCGAGATGAATAAAAAATCCCAAAAGAAAACATACACTAACTTTTGGGATTTTTATTTTAGACTATTTGGGCTTAAGAATAAGCACGTAAAAATAGTCGATAGGCATCTGAAGATTTTTGATTTTTTAACATATAGTGTGCGATTTCTCCTTGGTTGGTATTCATAATCACCGCAATATCTTTTGCGTCACAGAATTGTTTAAGCACAGTATCTGGGATCATCACGGTATTAGAAGAATCAATCACATTTGAATTATCTAAGCGACGATAATTTGTTTGACCTATTGCAGGATAAGACAATACTTTGCCGTCGATCACAAAAGATATTTCATTCATATCAAGCTGCTGTTGATCATAAGAATGCAGTGAAAGTGCATACTCACTTTTATTCTTTTGCTAATCAATTGCAAGTTCAGGACATTTTTGTCCAGTTTCACACAGTAATTGACCTCGAGTAATGGTTCGTTGGATTACGTTACTGTTTTCAACGGTATTCACACCATTTAGCTTCAAGGTTCTTGTTTCAGGTTTATTTTTAGGTACGGTAATACAACCTGTGAGTAGTAGGAGTGTAAATCCTAGAACTAAATAATTTTTCATGTGTTTTTCCATGTTAGCGTTATTTTTATAAGCAATATTTATTTTGGCGCATATTCACACAGAAAAACAAAAAAGTAAAATACATCACACTTTTCTAGTTTTGTTCGAGTGGTGCATTAATATAAGTAGCGGATATTCAAATAAATAATATTTTCAGTGATGTTAAGCGGACTTTATTGAAGATTGGATAATTTAAGCAAGATTTGTGATTTTGCGTTATCAATCTGATCGGGATTGGTTTGTCGAGACAATTGATCACGTGGTTTTTCACCTAAAAAATATTTGATCCGTTCAGCATTCGCACCCGATGGATGGGGAAGTCCTGCTAAAATCTGCTGATCTTTTAAATAGCCTAAGCTGCTTACATAATTTAAAACCTCATCTACACCTTTGCCTAGCGGAATATAAATTGCGTTCGGAAGCTGTTGAATCATAGGAATAAAATAATCATCAATATGTTGTTTTAATAATTCATTTTTCAACATTGCGGGCGTTAAACCTGCATAATTTTTTCCATTGATCAAAATGCATTGCTGTAAAACCGAGCACATTTGCACCATATCTTGATGATTGCTAAAGAGCTCTGCGGTGGTCTGAATGCCTAATTGATTGTGTAATCCAATATGATCTAGCAGTTGAGTTAAATTTTTACGAATAGGACCACTAAAAGCGCCACTATTCTTGGCAAGTTTAAGAATGTTTTCCTCAGATACTTGCTGTTCTAAGCCGTCCTTTGCTGCGATTAATGCATTACGCCATTGTTGTTGGCCTGGGCAGATGCCGACAATGACCACTTTTGCATCATGATTTATGGCCTCGAATGGTGCATAAAAGCTTTGAATAGTTCCTAGAGTCTTAAGTAGGAGTAAATCACTTTGGGTTAATTCTTCAATAGAAT
Source organism: Acinetobacter sp. YH16044 (assembly GCF_013417145.1). Lineage (NCBI taxonomy): Bacteria > Pseudomonadati > Pseudomonadota > Gammaproteobacteria > Moraxellales > Moraxellaceae > Acinetobacter > Acinetobacter sp. YH16044. The sequence goes on along the minus strand of NZ_VPEK01000030.1, from coordinate 20,822 downwards.
GTGTTTTGATCACAGATGCAAAGCGAGAGAAAAGCGTAGAATCCGACATAAAACTTCAATCTTTCTAGATATAAATTTCATTTAATATTTTAACCCTTTATTTTAAAGATTAAGTATTTAGGTGTAAAAAAAATGATTTTAAATTTATAGCCTAACAACTTAAATTGATATAAAAATAATATTTAACAATATTGACCCAAATAGGACTTGAGATTTGGTACAAATATTGCTCATATCTAACTAAGGCAATACCAAGATGAATGCCGAATAAAAAACGAATGGATGATTGCAGGAGAGAAGCACAGATCGTGCTCGCCGAAGGAGCAAGTTCCCCCAGGAAACTCTCAGGCAAAAGGACTGTAATCATATAAAAAATCTGGAGAGAAGTAGGCTAGACCTACTCACCGAAGGGGAAGGTTCACATTGCTTAGCAAAGAACCAAAGCTCTCAGGTAACAATGACAGATGGGGCGAACATAGGAAATATAATTTCCAAGGAGCCTATATGTGTCATATTGTTGTGATTGGTGCAGGTATTACTGGGGTAACGACAGCTTACGAACTCGGATTACTCGGTTATCGTGTCACTGTGGTCGATAAACATCTTTATCCTGCGATGGAAACGTCGTTTGCCAATGGTGGACAATTATCAGCGTGTAATGCTGAAGTCTGGAACCAAAAAGCAACGGTAGTGAAAGGCATCAAATGGATGTCACAAAAAACCGCGCCATTATTATTAAATCCAAGTTTTAATCTACACAAATATTCATGGCTCTTTGAGTTTATGGGGCATATTAAAGATTACCGTGAAAATACTCACGAGACCGTCCGTCTCGCATTGATGGCACGTCAGCGTTTATTTGAAATTGCTGAGCATGAAAACTTGCAGTTTGATTTAGAAAAACGCGGCATTTTACATTTCTTTCATAATCAACATGATTATGAGGTGGCGACTCAAGTTAATCATATGCTCTGTGAGGGTGGCTTAGAGCGTCATCCTGTGACATTAGCTGAAATCCGTGACATTGAGCCTAGTCTGACAGGTGAATACTATGGTGGATTTTATTGCCCAGGGGACGCCACGGGCGACATCCATAAATTTACGACGCAGCTTGCTAAAGCAACAGAACGCTTTGATGTGAAATATATGTGGGGCTTTGAGGTGACTGACTTTGAACATCATGCAAAAGGTGTCAATGTTCAGTTAAAAGCCAGTGATGAAAATATGGAACATCCTGATGCTGATACCATACTTGAAGCAGATGCTGTGGTGGTCTGTGGTGGCGTAGGTAGTTATGAACTTGCACATAAACTCGGTGACCGTGTAAATGTCTATCCAGTCAAAGGATATTCAATTACCATAAACTTAAATGATGAACAAAGTCAGACCAATGCGCCTTGGGTGAGTCTGTTGGATGAAAGTGCCAAAATTGTGACTTCACGCTTAGGTGCAAATCGACTACGTGTTGCAGGCACGGCAGAGTTTAATGGCTATAACCGAGACATTCGTGCAGATCGCATTCAGCCCTTAATTGATTGGTCGAATCGTAACTTTAATCTATCAACAGAACATGTGGTGCCATGGGCGGGTTTACGACCAATGATGCCCAATATGATGCCAGTAGTGCATGCAGGTAAGCGAGATCATATTTTCTATAATACAGGGCATGGTCACCTTGGATGGACTTTATCTGCGGCAACTGCTGCAATGATTAGCCAGCAAGTGCAGCAAACACATCCGATTTAACTGACATATTGTAGACATCAAAAAATTGTAGACATCAAAAAAGCCTCAATGTTGAGGCTTTTTTGATGTTTCTAAGTCATTCGAATTTGATCTTAATCATATAAACGATAAATCCCTGCAAAACGTTCACAGCCTTTTTGTTCAGTTTTTACTGAGAGTAAAGCTTTGCTGTAATTGAACTGATATTTGCAGTCGTGTTCATTATCTGTGATTTGATTTTTTTGTTCGGGTGTTGTGTAAGCTAAAAATGGGATGGTTTGTGTTTCGACTCGATTGTTAGGATTACGATAGGCAATGCCTTCAATTTTGATGCTGTCTTTGCCCAGTTGATGTACCTTTAAATGTACAGGTGATGTCGCAAAATGACCATTTTCAAATTTCAGATAATGCTGCGTTAAACTTTGGTTCATCGAGGTGTAGATATTCAAATCTTCATGGCGAAGCTCAAATTGTTGTTTAAAACACTCCAAGTTTTTGCATTGCTGAACTCGGCTATACCATAATTTTTGCGTATCTATCAGTAAGCGTATTGGGGCATCGGTAATCAACTGCGCTGTTAAAAAAAGCCCATCTAGCTTTTCACGTTGTTCTTCAAAACCGTTAGAACAGTAATTTTTTTTTGCCTGAGTATTGGCCTGATCACAGTCTATCTTTTCTGCATGCGTAAACATCGCTAGGCTAGAACCTATTAGCAGAACCAGTCCGAATTTTTTGATGATATTTATTTCAGTTTTCAACAGCATGATCGCTTATACTTTCACTATGTTGCGCTTGCCCACACTATAGCGAAATAGAAAGCGTGAATACAAGATTTCAATCATTATTTTCTCAAGGAACTCAAGCATGATAGCTCAAATTCGTATCGGTCAGGGCATGGATGTGCATGCATTTGAAGAAGGTGACTTTGTAACGCTTGCTGGTGTTCAAATTCCACATACACATGGACTCAAAGCACATTCAGATGGTGATGTGGTATTGCATGCGCTTTGTGATGCATTATTAGGAGCTTTGGCACTTGGAGATATTGGTCAGCATTTTCCAGATACAGATCCAAAATTTAAAGGTGCCGATAGTCGAGTACTTTTAAAACACGTCTACCAACTGATTTTAGATCGTGGATATGTACTTAATAATGCTGATATTACCGTGGCTTGTGAGCGCCCTAAACTAGCAAAACATAATTTAGAAATGCGTCAAAGTATCGCAGATGTTATGGATGTTGAAGTTACACAAATTAGCATCAAAGCGACCACCACCGAAAAATTAGGGTTTACTGGTCGCCAAGAAGGTATTCTTTCTACTGCAACAGTACTGATTTCTCACGCAAAATGATCTGGATGGATCAGTGCATGTTGTAAATCTTGAGTTGCTTTACGGCCTTGAAGTTGTAAGGCAACCGCATGGATTAAACCTGTCCATGTTTCATTGGGTTCCCAAATTTGATGCATCAAATCTTGAGCCTTTGGCATATCAACATCCATATAGTATTGACGATATAAATACATCAAACAGCTGACACGGAAGTTTTTCGCACAGTGTAGCCAAACCGTTTGACCTTGAACCAAATGGTCAATCATATCGAGTACTAAAAGGCATTGATCATCTGAAGGGGTATCCCAAGAGATCGGAACTTGGATATAGTTCAGGCCTAGATCTAGGCAAATGCGGTCTTCATGCTCGATATGATTGGATGCATCGGTCAGTGCTAAATTGATAACCGTTGAAACACCATATTCTTTGATCGTTTGAAGCTCAGAAGGAGATGGTTGACCGGACGTTAATAAGTGTTCATGTATATATTGGAAGTTTTCAATGTGACTTAACGCATTTTCGATTTCATTCATCTGACAAATAATCCTTCAAAGTAAAACGCCATCTCGAAGATGGCGTTTTTCATTCACTTAGCGTGTCGGTAACACGTCTTTAAGTGCTTCATGCATCTCTAACAAGACTTTTTCAGTCGTATCCCAATCGATACAGCCATCAGTCACTGATTTACCATATTCGAGGTCACAGAGGTTGGCAGGAATATCCTGACGACCACCTTTTAAGTGACTTTCTACCATAATACCCACGATTGACTTGTTTCCGTCAAGGATTTGTTCAGTAATATTTTTCAGAACAAGGGGTTGTAGGTACGGGTCTTTGTTTGAGTTTGCATGACTGGTATCAATCATGATTTTGCCACTAACTTTTGCTTTGGCTAATGCCGCTTCGGCATCTGCAACAGAACCTGCGTCGTAGTTTGGTTTACCGTTACCGCCACGAAGTACAACGTGTGCATAAGGGTTACCACTGGTACGAATAACTGAAACTTGACCTTGGTCGCTTAAGCCCAAGAAGCTATGACCATGTTTAACAGATTGCATGGCATTGGTCGCAACGGTTAAACCGCCATCTGTACCATTTTTAAAGCCAACTGGTGAAGAAAGGCCAGAAGACATTTCACGATGTGTTTGGCTTTCAGTGGTACGCGCACCAATCGCTGACCAAGAGATAAGATCTTGGTAGTACTGTGGTGAGTTTGGATCGAGCGCTTCAGTTGCACAAGGCAAACCTTTTTCATTCAATTCAAGTAAAAGTTTACGACCAATACGTAAGCCTTTTTCGATGTTGAAAGAGTCGTTCATGTCTGGGTCATTAATTAGACCTTTCCAACCTACAGTGGTACGTGGTTTTTCAAAATACACTCGCATCACGACATAGATCGTATCTTGTATTTTGTCGCTTAAAACTTTTAAACGGTCAGCATAATCATGTGCAGCGACTGTGTCGTGAATTGAACATGGACCAATGACAACAAAAAGACGTTTGTCATTTCCATCTAAAATATTACGTACAGTTTCACGGCCCTTAAGGACTGTTTGATAGGCAGTTTCAGTCAGAGGTAGCTCTTTTTTTAGTTCTGCAGGAGTAACAAGAGGCTGAATGCTTTTTACATTCACGTCATCAATGTCGTTTTGGGTAATAGAATTTGACTGTAAAGTATTCATTGCCGTCACTGGTTTGATTATACAAAAGGTTGTTTCGTGAGCCGAATATAACATGAATATAGCATTCAAATGTTATAAAAAAGATCAATAAGTCTCTGAAAAAAAAGTGATGAATCGGGCAGTTAATTTAAACCTGCTGACTATTCACCGTCGGTGCGATCAACATTGCAGTTGTTGGTTTTTCAACAGGTTTTGATTTTACTGGATTAATGATGAAATTCATGCCTAAAACAAACAAGGTAATGCCTAAGACTTTACGAATCACTTTTTCTGGTAAACGTGAGCTGATCAAAGTTCCGACAACAATCGCTGGAATAGAACCAACCAATAACCAACCCAATAAATGAAAATCGACATTACCTGAGCTCATATGACCCAAGCCTGCAACCAGTGTAAGAAGCACGGCATGTACGACGTCAGAGCCGATAATACGAATCATCGGTAAGTTCGGGAACATAAGCACCAAAGCCATAATACCGAAGGCACCTGCACCAACAGACGATAGGGTAACGAATACGCCTAAAATAATCCCCATGATGATGATATATGCACGCTTATTTTTAGCTTGGAAATTGATACGTTCAAGATCCGCACTCATATCATCCAACTGATCAGTTTTTCGAAATTTATTAAAGAATTTTTCGATATGACCACGGAAAATAATTGAGATCCCAGTAATCGTCAGCATAAAACCCAAAAACATGGTTAATACCGTTTTGTAATGTGTCGATTGGCTCAGATAGTTTTCCAGTACCCAATGGGTCGCAAAAGACGCAGGGATACTGCCGACTGCAAGCCAAATAACAATGGTCCATACAATATTCATTTTACGGGCATGGACTAAAGAACCACAAAATTTTGAAATTGCGGCATATAGTAAGTCTGTGCCAATCGCAATATGAGGTTCAATTTTATACAGGCTAATCAGGATCGGGGTCATCAGTGAACCACCGCCAACACCGGTAATACCTACGCAGAAACCTACAATTACACCTGCCAGAATGAACTCTAAAGGACCGACCATCGCTGAATGCCAAATATCAAAAAACGTGCATATCTTATGACTAATTGATATAAGTCGTTGTCTCGATTAGTGATTTGCTTGTGAAAAAAATAGATAAAGAATGTCTTTAATTTTGAAATAAATGAATTTTATCTAAACTAAGTTATTGATTATGGTTTTCTCAAGTGGTTAATAGTTCAAATGGAGATTATGCTGCAGTGAAATCATGTATTAAGAATATAAGGTGGTGAATATCTGAAGTGGATATCCAATCACTCAAAGCACACTAAGTTTTATTATCCTAGCTTTCGATTTGATATTTATCGATATATGCAACAGTGTACATAAAGTCCACTGCTGCTAAATCTCATACGCCTTAAAAAGACTAATATGCCTTAAAAAGATAAGGTTTCGCCATCTAGAATCAACACTTTATCCTGAATATTTTGAGATTTTACATAGGCTGCCAGTTGTTGACGCGTTAACGACATGTGATTAATGGCATCCATATGCACTGCGACAATTTTAGCCTTCGGTACCTGTTGCACAGCGCGTAAGGTGTCTTCTTTACCCATAATAATCGACTCTTTAAATCCATCGACTAAGGCGTTGCCTGTATTTAAAATAATCACATCAGGTTGGGAGCTTTGAATAGCTTGATCCACTTCAGGGCGCCAAATCGTGTCTCCCGCCAAATAAATGGTTTCATGTCCTACGGCTTCAAAAATGATCCCCATGGCTTCACCCAAGCCTTTTTTCAGTTCTGGGACACGATACATTGCATCTGTACCGTGTTGTCCACCAGTTTTGGTTAACTTCACACCTTCAAATGTGGTTTTCGTTAATACGCGTACATCTTTAAAGCCTTGGGATTGGATGGTCTTTTGATCTTGACTGTTTTGGACATAGATCGGCAGCGTTTTAGGAATCGCCGCTTGCGCAGCATCATCCCAATGGTCGAGATGAGTATGGGTAATGATCACGGCATCGACATTCGCCAAAATGGTTTCGGCTTTAAGCGGTAAATCCACCAATGGATTACGTAAATAACTCCGATGTGTATTTGGAAACCCTTCATAGAACCCTTTGGGTGCAAACATCGGATCTACTAAAAAGGTCGTATCTGTATAGCTGATTTTGACCGTCGCATTGCGTATTTCTTGAACTTGAGTGATTTTAGAAATATCACGGACTTTGTCTTGATTTGCCCATGCCGAAGCAGAGCCGATAACCAAAGCAGTCGCTAAAAACGTATAGCTTAAAAATGTTTTCATAAAAAGCATTCGTATAACAAAGATGACTTTATTATTGGGAAATAAATGCTTTAAATATATTGTCCTTAAAGACATAAATAGAAACTATTAGGCCAAATGGTATAATGGCTTTATTTATGAATAGCCACGTGATGTCTATACCTAAAATTGCGTTGTTTATATATCCAAATATTCCGCTGTTTCATTTTTCAGTCCCGCAAACCATATTTAATATTGAAATAGAGGGACAGAAATTATTTGAAGTAACGACGTTTTCGGTTGATGGAATGCCCGTCCGTACTGAAAAGACGGTCATGATTCAGGCTGATGGCGGCTTAGAGCAGATGCTTGATGCTGACCTTGTAATTATTTCGGGGTGGAATGATATCCATCAAAAGCCAGATCATGAGCTGATGACAGCCTTACAAAAGGTACATGAAAAGGGAATCAAGATTGCAGGCCTTTGCTATGGCGCATATCCATTGGCGTATGCTGGGTTACTTGACCACAAACAGGTCACGACACATTGGGCTGGCAGTGCCGATTTTAAGCAAAAATTTCCATGTGTGAACTTAGATAAAGATGCTTTATATATTGAAGATGCAGGCCTCATTACTTCCTCAGGTACGGGGCTGCTTTAGATTGTTGTTTATACATTGTCGGAGAAATTTACGGGGGCAAAAATTGCCAATAAAATATCGAGATTGATGGTAATTCCAACCCATCGTGAGGGCGGACAGGCGCAATTTATTGAACAGCCGATTTCTACAATGACTTACGATACGGAGATCAATCGTTTACTCGATTATTTACGGCATAACCTGTCGAAACCGCACACTATTGAAGAACTTGCCGTTTATTCCAATATGAGTAGAAGGACACTGACCAGACATTTTAAACATGCAACAGGGCTGCCTATTGTCACTTGGTTAAATAATGAAAGACTGCGATATGCGGCTGAATTGCTTGAAGTGACAGATTATTCGATTGATAAAATTGCGGAAAGTGCAGGTTTTAATATAGCAGTGCTATTTCGTAAATTGTTTAAGAATAAATACGGCACAAATCCGAACCATTGGCGGAAAAATTTTAATCAGCAGCTAAGTAGCAGTGATGAATATTCTTAAAATGGTGAATTAAAACCGTGCAGCTTTTTTCAGGAAATCTATTAACTTTGCGAAGGACTCGTATAGAATCTATAGCTAAAGAACATTGAGTTAAAAGGACAGACCTTTGCAAAATCGGAAACTTAAAATTGGCATCGTGGTTGGGGAAGTATCCGGGGATACATTAGGCGCCAAGCTTATCCGTAGTTTTCGAGAGCAAGGGATTGATGCGGAATTTGAAGGCATTGGTGGTCCGCAAATGATTGCAGAAGGCTTTAACAGCTATTATCCGATGGATATTTTATCGGTGATGGGGATTGTTGAGGTCTTAAAAGATATTAAAAAACTATTTGCTGTACGCGATGGTCTGGTTGAAAAATGGACTGAAAATCCTGTCGATGTTTTTGTGGGGATTGATGCGCCGGATTTTAATTTGCGTTTATCCAAGAGCTTGAAGCAAAAGCAGCTACCAATTAAAACAGTGCAATATGTCAGCCCTTCAGTGTGGGCATGGCGACAAGGCCGTGTGCATGGCATCAAGGCGAGTATCGATTTAGTTCTTTGTTTATTTCCTTTCGAAAAAGCATTTTTTCAAAAATGGCAAGTTCCGGCTGCATTTGTCGGACACCCATTGGCAAGTCAGTTGCCTTTAGATAATCCACTCGTTGCAGCTAAACACGAGTTAGGCTTAGATGAGCATCAAAAACATATTGCATTACTTCCGGGCAGCCGTCGCGGCGAAATTGAGCGTTTGGGGCCTTTGGTACTGTCCGCCGCACAGATTTTGACGGAGCAGCATCCAGACTATGTGTTCCTGATTCCTGCAATCAATGATGCACGTAAACAGCAAATCGAAGTGTTGCTCAAGCAGTTTCCTGAAGCATTACAAGCCAAAGTTCGCTTGATGGAAAACACCGATACCGAATCTAAAATTGGCCGTCTGGTGATGAACGCATCGAATATTGTCGCTTTGGCTTCGGGTACAGCGACTTTAGAAGCGATGCTTTTACACCGTCCAATGGTGACCTTTTATAAGTTAAATTGGCTGACCTATCATGTGGTGAAATTGCTGATCAAAATTCCGTATTATTCATTGCCAAATATTATTGCGGGCAAAAAGGTGATTCAGGAACTCATCCAACATGATGCAACGCCTGAAAAATTAGCAGCAGAAATTGAAAGCTTGATGGATGTTGAAAAATCGCAAATTCAAGTGATGCAGCACATCACCATGCATAAACAACTGCTTTCAGGTAACAGTGAAAACCCTGTGGAAGCGATTTTAAAGCTTTTAGATTAAACCTTTAAGGTGACTCAGTTTTTGCGAGTTGATGCTGCTGTCGATACTGGCTCGGTGTTAGGTCATAAAACTTTTTAAAAGTTTGGCTAAATGCCGTTTCAGATGAGTAGCCGATACGATGGGCAATTTGCTGAATAGTCAGTTGCCCCATTTGTAAGTGCTGTGTCGCCAGTCGCAAACGATGTTGCTGCAAATAGGCGAGTGGTGATTCACCGAGCATTTGGGTGAATAAACTGGCAAATTTAGAACGCGACATGCAGCATTGTTCTGCCAAACTTTCGACAGTCCAAGCTTGCTGGGGTTGTTCGTGAATCGCGGCCAAAGCATTGGATAATTCAGGATGACTCAAGGCATGCAACCAACTGCTTGAATCTGACAAGGCTGCAATATAATCACGCACACATTCGATAAATAAAATACTCACCAAATGATCCAAAATTTTGTCGCGGCCTGGACGGATCTGATGCGCTTCAACGGCCAGAAAATGTAAGCCAATTTGCAACCATTCAGGTGCGGTACTGCTCATGATATGTGGTGTATGTAACAGCGTGGGGAGTGCATTCACTAAGGGCTTTGCCATAATGCTGTCGACATGCCCACGGATCGCCAGTACAAATAATTCTTCTGCTTCATGAGATTCGGTAGAATTTAATTCAATGGTTTTATTTCGTTGCTCTTGAAACAGTGGCGTGATGTTCACTGATTCGACCAAGACATCAGACTGTATAGATTTGCAGTGATGGTTTTGCCCTGAGGGAATAAGGCAAAGATCGCCAGCTTCAAGTAAGACCTGCTCTTGATCGATATGCACAACACACTGACCTTGAATCACCACATACGCAACCATGGCATTGTGATCTTGAAAATGAAAAGCCCAAGGATGCTTTGATCTCAAATAAATATATTCAGATCGGTGGAGATGGATATCATCAAAAATTTTACTTAAAGCATCCATATTTCAAATATTTACTCATATTAATTTTGTATTTATAGATGGTCACTATGTGCTTAAAGGTCAACATTTATCCTTAAATGCCAAAGACGATCACATAGTTTTTTTGGACGCTTAAAACTGTTCTGGCTGCCCATATTTTACGAATATAAACACAGAAGAAGTAAATAGGGAAGTCTAGCGCATGAATGCACCAGTAAAATTAAATGAACAGCAGCTCGCTCAGTTAGAAAGCAAAATCGGTAGTGTTTTAGATAAAAAACGTTATGGTTGGCTATTGAGTCCAGGTTTACCAGTCATTGGTATGGGGATCTTGGCGGGTTATCATTTTGGTCCAAAACCGACAAAAAAACTATTTGCCATGGGCGGGCCGCTTCTACTGCATGTCATTATTCCTGCACTGGATGCACTGATCGGTGATGATGCCAATAACCCGACAGATGATGACATCAAAGTTTTAGTGAATGATCCTTATTATGATCGGATCGTCAAATTATTTATTCCACTGCAAATGGCAGCGAATGCTTTTGCAGGCTATGTGGTTACCCGTAAAGATGTTTCATTATTAGATCAAGTTCTACTTGGGATTTCGATGGGTGCCATCAATGGCGTCGGTGTAAATACAGCACATGAACTCTGCCATCGACCTCATAAAAAAGACCATTATTGGGCACATGCGACGCTCGCACCTTTGGGTTATAGCCATTTCCGCATTGAACATCCTTATGGACACCATAAACGTGCGGCAACACCTGAAGATCCTGCATCCTCAAAAATGGGTGAAACCTTTTATGAGTTTTGGCCACGCACTGTATTTGGTGGAATTAAATCGGCGGTGCAGATTGAGAAACAACGCTTAAAACGTAAAGGTTTAAGTTTCTTTTCGAAGGACAATGAGCTGTTTCATGGTTGGGCGATGAGTGCTGGTTTTCATACCGCGATGCTGAAAATGTTTGGTAAAGGCGTGACACCGTATTTAGTTACACAGGCCTTTTATGGAATCAGCCTTTTTGAAATTATTAATTATATTGAACATTATGGCCTGAAACGTGAGCAAAAAGCGGATGGAAGCTATGCGCGTACCATGCCTGAACATAGTTGGAATAACAATAATATTGTGACCAATCTATTTTTGTATCAATTACAACGACATTCAGACCATCATGCTTATCCGACTCGTCCATTTCAGGCATTAAGACATTTTGATGAAGCCCCAGAGTTGCCTAGCGGCTATGCCACTATGCTAATTCCTGCTTTAGTACCCTCTATATGGTTTAAGATGATGGATAAACGTGTCTATGATCACTATCAAGGTGATTTAACTAAAGCCAATATTCATCCTAAACGTCGTGCAAGTATTTTTAAAAAGTTTGCAATTTCAGTCGTTTAAATCGAATACCTGATGAGAAGAATCCCAAGCTTGTTTGTTTGGGATTTTTTTATTGTGTGTATTATTAACCGATGCTACGCAGTAACATCAGAAGCGCACGTTGATTCAAATAAAAGAACGATACACGGCAACATCATCCGCAATTGTTTGAGACAAGACTTATTGTAATCAGAAATGTTTCTGCGATTCATTGAATAATTAGACGTTAGTGAACGAGTTTTGTCGGTGAGGTGCATTGCACCGCAAGATGGTTTCCTTTCGAAGCTTCGCTTCTCATTTTGCCGAATGAGAAACAACGTTTCGTAAGAGTATCTCCAGCCGAAGGCTAATACCTTTATTCAATCCTTAGATGTAAGACACCGTCGCATAGACTTAAAAATCATTTTTAAAATGTGAAATTAATTCTACATGCGTAACATCATTTAAAATCCCAAATTTTCTATTTGAAACTTAGTCACTTCTTAAGACCACCAATAGCGCAAAATGTGGAAAAAAATCGGTGCAGAAAAGCAGATTGAATCAATTCGGTCGAGCATGCCACCATGGCCTTGGATGAGTTGTCCCCAATCTTTTACACCACGATCGCGTTTAATGGCTGACATGACAAGACCACCAAAGAAACCGAATATACAAACAATAAAACCAATACATGCAGCCTGTAGATAGCTAAAGGGTGTAAGCCATGACATAGCAACACCTAGTGCAGTGGCTAAAGCAATGCCTCCGATTAAACCCTCAACGGTCTTAGATGGTGAAAGTATCGGTGCGACTTTATGTTTTCCAAATAGCTTGCCACAGACATATTGTAAGACATCGGAGGCTTGTACCACCATGATCAGCCAGATCGCTAGCCAAATTTTTTCACCTTCAAATCCGGGAAGTTTAAGATTTAATAGCGCAGGCACATGCGAAATACAGAATACGCTGATCATCAGACCCCATTGAATTTTTGAACTGCGCTCTAAAAATCGCGTGGTATCTTCGGCTTTGAGTGTAGCGATAGGGATAAGAAGAAATACATACAGCGGAATAAAAATAGAATATAGCCCGTACCAGTCGATATACACCAAGTAATACTGGTAAGGGATGACAAAATAAAAAGCGATCAGCAACGGAAGATAATCACCGCGACGGGTTGGGAGTAAACTGATAAATTCACGTAAAGCAAAGAGTGAAATCAACGCAAACAGGATCACAAAGGCAATTTTTCCTAATGAAATTGCTACACCAAGTACCAACAACATGACCCACCATGCATTGATCCGCGCATTTAAATTGTCGATGACCGGTGCCGGCGCATAACCCGCTTTAAATTTTAGTATTGAGCCAATGGTTGAGGCAATAATCAAAATAACCGCAAAGATACCAAACAATACATAGGTCATTTGCGCATTGGTGAATTCCATTATTGATACTCCAATGCTTTTAATTTGAGTAATTCGTCCTGAGCGTAGTTTAAAAACTCAGATTTGTTCTGTTCATTATGGGCTTCTAAAGGTTTGCCAAAAATAACGGTAGATAATAATGGCAATGGTATAAGCGCGCCTTTAGGCATGACACGTTTTAAATTTGAGATCCACACAGGCACGATTTCAACATCAGGAAATTGATTTTTGAGATGAAATAAGCCGCTTTTAAAGGCTAATAATTCAACGTCATCATTTAAATTTCGAGTACCCTCAGGAAAGAAAATAATCGAGTCACCTTGAGCTAATACGGTTTTGATCGGTTCTAATGGATCTTGATTTTGCTCTCGATTTCGCTGAATAGTGACGCCAGTAAACGTGTCTTGAATGAGAAAACGTCGAAAGCCATCTTTTAACCAATAATCCGAAGCCGCTACAGGACGCGTCTTCCGTCTGAGATCTGTCGGCAGTGATGACCAAAGCAAAATAAAGTCGATATGGCTATTATGATTTGCATAATAAATACGCTGTTTCATAACCGGTTTGCACCCGACCCACAGACTCCGCGCGCCCGTGAGCAGCCGCGCACCACGACGAGTGAGAAAGGCAATATAGCGAGCAATTGAACGGCTTAAAAAATTACCTTTCATTGGTGAGTGAGCATTCCTTGAAGTGTCTAATGGATTTGGCATAGCTTCAAATTATTGTGAATTATTTATACAGTAAAAATATGCAGAGGAATGCGATGTATTGCAAGCAAAGCACAAAGATCTGCCATTTAAATAAAGCCAGACAACCTAATTCACGCAGCTCCCATGCGCGACCACATTTATTTGCAGGCATTAATTTTAAGTTGATTAAACTTAAGTCCAGCTCCTTGGTGGTTTGTTCAAGGTTTTGAGTTTGGCTGTATTCAGCGACAGTGGCTAAAAGTGCCGAATCAAATTTGATTCTCAGGCTTAAATAATGTTGTATTCCGAGCAAAACTAGACAAATTAATAAATATAGCAAATCGAATAGCATCACATTACCAAACTGGATAATGAGCCAGAGCGTGAGGATCGCTGCTACATAAGCTGAAATGAGCAATCCAGTGGTGGATTGTAACAACTTTGATAGCACCACAAGTTGTAAATTCATGGTGCAAGTCCTTTAAGTTTTAAACGATAAGTATTTAAATGTTTTATTTGCGGTGTTTTAAGCACAACCCAAGGACGGTTATGGCGAATAATCCGTAAAACATCTTCGACTGAATATTCAGGATGTTGTTTCAATAATAATGCGGCAACTACAGCACTACTTCGTGAATATCCCAAAGCACAGAAGACCAAGATGTTTTGTGCTTCATCATTGTTATTAGATTTCAAGAATAGTTCTAAAGACTCTACAGCGTTATGCAGCTGATTGGCCTGTAAAGGAATCAGGTCTAAACTCAAGTGTTGAGCATAGGAGCATTTTGGATAAGTGGGTAATTCTGCGCAACAATCGAGTAAAGCATCATATTGTTGCATGACCTGTTTGGACGGATAGCGACCTAAATAAATATAACTCTGATTGATTTTGATGATTTTAGAATCTTCAGGATGGCGATAGGTCCAGATTCGGCTATTGATCCAAGCAAATACAAAGTAGGGCGTGAATAGCATTTTTGCAGCAATTGTCATATCACCATGACTGAGTTTTTGAAAAAAATGGGGTCGATTGAATAAATATGCAAACGCAACTAAAAGCAGACTGCTTGCAGGATAGAGCAGCCAAAGCCACCAACCTTTTGCATGTGCGATTGCGCCACAAAATAAGGCAGCAAATAGATAAAGGATGCCGATTTTAATGTGCTTTAAGCTTAGCCGACTCTGGCTGTTTTGAGTCCATGGCGTAGGACAGGACATCGGGAATAGCCATAAACATAAGGCACCGACCAATAAACCCGTTGGGATATCTATAAAATGGTGCTGCCAAGTGGTTAGAACTGAGAGACCAATCAAAAAGGACCAACCATCTACCAGATATTTTAGCTTACCTGTGCTATGCCGACGGTAAAAATCCCAAAGAATCACCAGTAGCACAATATGCAGAGAGGGTGCTTGATTAAACGGTTTATCAAAGCCCATCAAGACATCAAACCACAGCCCGAAAAAACCTGTGAGTTCGGGGCGCTCAAAGCTAAAACGTAGCGGGAAAAGTAAAAAGCAGCTGATTGAAATGATTTGTGCTGAAAATAGTCGCAGTACATGTTGTTTTAATTCAAACTTATTCCAACAAAGTAATAAAGACAAACCATAGAACAGATCAATCGACCAATAAGGCACAATACTCCATGGCCAAAGTGGAATATATTTTTCCCATTCAAAGACGATAACAGGTACGGAAGCTAAGCCCGCAGCGTATTGATTGGCAAAACCATAACTTAAGAAGAAAAAAGGTGCCAGAAATGCCAAACACAGTAGGCCGTATTTCCAAGTTCCTTTTTCAGTATCCAGTTTATGCATAAGATTGACCGTCCAAGCTTAAATTTTTTGTGCAACGGAAACGGTGAAAATACCAAACTCATCAATAACTTGATCGATTTTTTTGAAACCAGCTTGCTCAACTAATGTATCCATTTCTGCTTGTGAGCGTAAACGCATCACCCATGCATCTCCTTGGCGATGTGAGGTCAGGGCACGGGCGATAAATTCTTGTTGCGGATGCCAAATTTGACCTGTGTAGATGAGATAACCATCTTTCTCAATGGCTTGACTTAAGCCTGATAAGGACTGTCTAAGTAAATCATTATCACTAAATAATTCGTATAAACCTGATACCACAGCTAAAGTCGGTTTAGGTTCAACACTGGCTAAAGAAGTGGCATCAAAGGCGTCCGCTTCTACAAATTTGGCAATCTGGCTTAAACCTCTTTGCTCAATCATTGCTTGACCCGCTTGTACATTGATCGAGCTATAGTCTCTAAGCAGGATGGATTCAGGCTGTTGAGGCAGTTTTTGTACAGCATCTAAAATATATCGGCCATGGCCTGCAGCAATATCCATAATCCGTACCGCGTGTTGGGCATCATGTAACTTAGAAGCATATTTCGTTAATAGCGCTTCAATATTTTGTTTTCTAACGCGAATACCACGCCAACCAATCGCATTTAAATATTGTCGATCGATGATTTTACCCAGTGCATTTTGGCTTTCTGATTGATCTCTGTAGACAAAATCTAAGGTGCTGCCAGAGTCATATCCTGTCTCTTCACCAATTTTTAAGCCCTTGGAAAAGAGACTACCAATTTTAAGATTTTGTTTGGTTAAGCTCCAAAATGCATGTTTTAAAGAATGTTTTGGAAGCGTTGAACTTAAGGTTTCTGCTACAGCACAGCTCGGGCCAATTTTATCGGCATCTAAAAGTTTAGGTGCGGAATAGGGTTGTTTAAAACATTGTTGAATAAAGCGATGGATTTTATCTGTGGCGATTTTGCGATGTTTTTCACCCAAAGTATCATGATAAAAACCATCTAAGACGTGAAATTCCTTCATTGGATGAGGAAGTTTTTGATAAAACGCCAATTGCGGTTTTTGATGCACCACGAAGTCAGATCCTGAACATAAAACCTGTGTAGGAACAAAAATATTTTGTGCATCTTTAACGATTCGATCTGACGCTGCATATAGACCCAGCAGCATCCGGACTGATATGGCCCGAGCGATCTGCGGGTCTGTTTCATAACTTTGCGCACGTGCAGTATCGTGCGTCAACATTTTGGCTTTGACATAACTATTAATAAAAAAGTTGCCGGCGAATTTGTTGAGGAGTGTTAAGCCGGGTTTTGCAAAAGGCACATAGAGTTTGATGTCAAATGCAGGCGAGGCAAGGCATAAAGCACGAATTTTAGGGGCATAATCATGCACCCATGTCGCGGCTAAAACAGCGCCAACGCTTTGAGCTACAATTGCTATATTTTCTGATCGAATTTGGTAATTTTGTTCTATATGCTGAACAAAATATTGAATGTCTTGAACGCATGCAGAAAAGCTCGGTGCATCTCCTCGTTCACCAGGAGTATTACCGTGACCTCGGGCATCCCAAGCGAAAAAATCAAAATCAGGCAAATTCAATTCATTGACCAAATGCGCCATTCGTCCCGAATGTTCATGGCCACGATGAAATAAGATCACCGCTTTTTTCTTACGGTTGCTTTTTAAACTGCTATTTTCCCAATGTTGATAAAACAAGGATGTTCCATCATGGCTCGTAAAGGTATGCTGAGTATTGTTATACATTGTGTTGTTCTCAAAATAATGAATCGACTGACGATCTAAACTGAAATTTATTGTGGGTTGATAATGCTATTTTTAATGCGGTTATAAATCGTAATAAATAATAAAAAGATGGTAATAATCAAAATACTATTGCAGATAAGAGACAATGTATTTAAGCCAACATTCAATATAGAAGAGGTCACGATGATGACGCAGATGATGCTAAATACAAAAGCGCGGTCACTTTTTCCCATTGGACCATCGTAACGACGTTCTTGCCCCACTAATGGCGCCATCACACCGGTATATTCGGCAAGTATGGCGAGAAAACAGGTTAAAATAAGTAATTCAGCTTGAATAAAAGCAAAACAAATTAAACTAAAATAGAGTGCTGAGTCGGAAATCACATCACATAATTCATTATAAAAAGCACCGAGTTTGGATTGTTGGTTGAACTCACGTGCCAGCATGCCATCTATGGCATTGAAGCCCATTCGAATAAGCATCCACACGGGGAAAATCAACAGTAAAATGCCAATACCGTTGTGAGAAAAATAGATATAAATAAAAAATGCCACAGCTAGCGAAATGAACATTGCCAGTAGTGTTACTTGATTTGCTGTAATACCAAGATGCTGAAGTGATTTAACCAAAGGTCGAAGTAAGTTTTGAAATGCAGGCTTAAGCTGGTAGATCGAAGGCATATTATTGTTATAGCGGTATGATTTGCATGAATTTTATACGCTTGATGCTTAACTTAACAAGAATTTGAATGTTAAAGATTGTCACAGGCCTCACGATTCGCCTATATAACGCATTAAATTTTCTTGTGTAGTACTTGCGACTAATTTTCCATCTTGCCACATTTGTCCATGACTAAGCCCACGTGATTGAGAGGTTCGGGTAGTATTCATGTCATAGAATACCCAATTATCTACCCTAAAGGCATGATGAAAATACATCGAATGATCAAGACTAGTTGCGAAGAGTTCAGGAGACAGATAATTTAAACCATGTGTTTTGAGCGCCGCAGAATATAAATTATAGTCTGAATAGTATGCTGCAATGGCCTGATGTATATGAAGTTGGTCAAATTGTGCATCCAAGGCATCATGGAGTTTTAAATATTCTGCATATTGATTTTGATTTAAGACAGAAGTTTGACCGGACGGTGGCAAATCTGTCAGCACGTATTCAATTGGTTTAGATATAAGCTGAAAAGGCTGTAAAAATGTGGATAGATATTCAGGTGAAATAGATGATTGGATTTGCGATTTATAGAATTGCTCTTCTTTGAGCATAATTGGTGGAAACTGTGGGATCAGATCTGGTTCAGGTATTTGATACTCCATACCCGTTTCGTTATTCATATAGGACAACATCACCATATATATTGGTTTGCCATGCTGTATGGCGGTCACTTGTCGTGTAGAAAAACTATGGCTATCACGTAAATTTTCGACTTTAAATAATACGGGATGATTTGCAAGGCCCGCAGAAATAAAGTTGGCATGTAAAGAGTGGAGTGGGAGTGTGCAGGTAAAGGATGCACTGACTATGCTCTGAGCAAGTAATTGCCCACCAAAAATATGGTCACCAAACAGAGGTTTGCTCTGTGCCAAAAAGTAGCCCTGATCTTTGGGCACTACAGTTAATAATTGGATGAGGTCTTGAGTCAGCGTTGTCATATTTTTTTAAAATTTTTGCTTTGTTTAAATGTATTCAACTCAAACTTATTGCACAAGTAGTGTTCATGAAAAATATAAAAGTCTTCGCCGGTCTTTCGAGAATGGGCTTATAATCGAGTTTTCTTAGTTGTCCGAATGGAATGACGAAAAAGCAATGACACCTGCATGTAAACTCTTAAAATCTAATAAAATCGACTTTACAATTCATGAATATGACCATGACCCAGAAGCAAAAAGTTTTGGTTTAGAAGCTGCGGAAAAACTTGGCTTAACGGTCGAAGAAGTCTTTAAAACCTTGATGGTTACGGACGATAAAAATTACTTTGTTGCCGTATTGCCAGTTGAATATCAGCTAAATTTAAAAAAAGTGGCCACAGCATTTGGCTGTAAAAAACTCAAAATGGCTGACCCAAAAGATGCAGAGCGTTTAACCGGTTATTTGGTTGGTGGTATTAGTCCAGTTGGACAGAAAAAACGCTTAAAAACGGTGATCGATGCTTCTGCACAGAACTTAGCTAAAATCTATGTGAGTGGTGGTAAGCGTGGTTTGGACATTGGTTTAAAACCCGAAGATTTAGCAAAAGTTTTGGGTGCAAACTTTGCTGATGTGATAGATGTCTAAACGGAGTTTATGATTCCCTAAAATCAATTGAATTTTACGGTGTTACTTACAATATTATCCACTATTCCCAAACCACTAAAATAACAAAAGCCGCATTGAGCGGCTTTGTAGTTCGATGACGCATCAAGTGTACGGAAGAGATGCTTAGGAATATAATCACAACTCATCTTCTCTTTTAAGCGAAAATTTAGTTATCTCGGAACAGCCGAAAAATTTTGGTTGATGATAATTACAACTTTTACTATTAGATTTTCAGCTGCTGTCTGGGGTGTTGATTAAATGTTCGATACTTATTTTTCTGCATAATATTTCAGGTGCAAGTTTATTAATTATGCACAAAATCACGAGAGATAACTTTATTTTAATTCAACATAACTTTCAGTGTTTACAAGCTTTATTAAGTAGTTTTGTTTTGTATTTAAAGTGAGCCCATTCGCATCTTTTAAATTTGATGTATGCAGGGCAATTAGACATTTTTGCGTGCCACAATGGATAACTTTAGCTTTAGCTGGATATGTAATAGTTAGTTTTTTAGCTTCGAGCCAATCAGTAATGAGGGCATCGTCAATGATAATTTGATTATGTTTTGTGCTATTAAATTCATTTTCAGCTTCTTTACGGGCATCTTTACCAATACTAATAACATAAAAAGTAAATGTGAAAAATAAAATATAAAAACCAACTAAATATGCATAGTAAATTCCACCACTTTGAACAATTTTATCAATTTTTTCACTGTGTTCTATGACTTCAAAATTATGAAATTTCTCTGATGAATCAATGGCGTCTTTAGCTGCAGGTTTTATGATATTGAGCGTAAATTGCCCAAGAGAAATCCAAAATAAGCCTACAACTGATAAAGGTTTTTGTATTTTGCTATTAATGGTATAGATAAAAATAGTTAGTAAAATTTGCCACAATTTTACTAAGATCCTTTTAAAAATCAGGTTGAAAATAAAGAGAAGGATAAATGTAATAAAGACAAATATAAATTTTGAACCGTACCGGGTTTGTCGGAGACATTTTTATTTAAGTTAGGCCACGTGACCTAACGGGTTAATCTTATCATAGTACATTGCTTCAAACTCAAAAGGCGATACATAACCCAATGCGCTGTGTACA